>DATLYY010000035.1 GCA_035574275.1 Verrucomicrobiia bacterium | reverse complement strand
TCCGTCCAAAGGGTGGTTCCCCCTGTGGCGGCATCATAGATGGTGAAGGTGACGGAATACGAGCCATCCGCCACTGGATTGCCACCGCCGTCCTTCAGGATACCTTGAAAGTTGATGAGCTGGGGGACGGCGCCAAAGGCGGCTAATGTCCACAGCGCGAGAAGCGCTGTCGGAATCGTCAGACTTGCGATGCGTTTCATCTTGAACCTCCTTCCGGTTTTAGTCTTCCAGTTGGGCTCGAGTCCGCCGGTTTTTCAACTCGTGAAGTTCTTTTTTCAATTCTTCAATCTGTTTGTGCTGCTCTTTTATCGCCTCGATGAGAAGGGCGTCAACGCCAATCGGTTCCAGCCGCTTGTAGCCGTTCGGGTCGGTTTTGACCCATTCCGGAATCACTTGTTCCACATCTTGGGCAATCAAGCCCCGCACCCGTCCGAATTCCTGGTCCATCCCTTCATTCTTCCAGCGGAAGGTTACCCCTTTTAATTGCAGAACGGACGCCAGCGCCCCGGAAATCGGCTCGATTTCCTTTTTCAGCCGGCGGTCGGAAAGATTGGACCAGACGCCGGTGTTGTTACCCGCTGTGCCGTTGACGTGCAAAAGGGCGGCCGGTGCGGAAGTTCCAATGCCTACGTTACCGTTATCCTTGATTACCATCTTTTCAGAGTACGCGCTGATGTCTCCCTGTGTGGAAAGCCGCCGGAAAAAAAGGTCTCCCGAGGGGCCCCAATCGATGACGCCGTTGGCGGAATTGTACACCAAATGGGTTCCCCGGATGCTGATGTTATCGGCGACATCCAGCATCTGACTGGGACTGTTCGTGCCAATGCCCACGCCGCCCGAAGCCCGGATTAGAAATTGATTCGCATCGGTGGAGGCAAAATCGGCATTCGTGCTGTCCGCCCAGACAAAACTGCCGGTGTGCGAGGCAACGGCGCGCCGCCCGGCGGCAAAAGAATAGTTCCCATCTGCGCGGTTCAATATTCCACCGGGAACAGTTGAATAATCGCCGCTGGCTCTATTCAAACTTCCTCCCCCTATTGTTGCATATCGTTTCAACGCCCTATTTGTTTGCCCGCCTGCAACCGTGGAAAATGAGTCGGCGGCTACATTTCGGCTTCCCCCACCCACCGTTGACCAATCCCCCAAAGCCGAATTAGAATCAATAAGTGCAAAGAAACTCCCTCCTCCACCAACGACCGAAAACTGCCCCCGGGCTTTGTTTAGTGCTCCGCCACCAACGGTCGAAGCAGTTCCGCTGGAAACATTGTCAAGACCGCCAGCGATCGTTCCCGCATCTCCTGAAACAATGTTGTTGTCGCCTCCGCTTACAGTTGCAAAGATTTGCGAAGCAACGTTACGGCGTCCGCCGCTTACCGTTGCCCGTTCCCCCGACGCAGAATTGGAGTCCGCCGCACTTGAACCTCCTCCACCGCCCACCGTAGAGTATTGCCCTTTGGCTCGGTTGAAACCACCGCCAGCAATCGTTGCACCTATTCCGGAGGCAATATTCAAAAAACCTCCGCCGACAGCGGAGTAGTCGCCACTGGCCGTGTCGCCGCTGCCGCCGTCAACAACGGAATAATTACCGGTTACTCCATTTCTGTAGCCCGCCACAAACGCATCCGCGCCCGTATTCGTATTAGGACCAATAGTGACCTTCGTCTTGATGGTCCCGCCCAAGGCGCTGTCCACCGAGTTGACCCGGTAGGCGTAGCCGACGGAAACCAGCCGCTGCCGGGGCATCTCCGGGTCGGGAGAGACCGCAATGCCGAGCCAGCGCTCCGAACTCTGGAACACGGCATCCGGAATTGGATTGGAAGAACCCAAAAGCACGGCAAAAAGGCCGCCGGAAGTAGTTACCGATTGGGTTTCCGTC
>DATLYY010000034.1 GCA_035574275.1 Verrucomicrobiia bacterium | reverse complement strand
CTGATTGTAGTGGCCGGGATGGAAGGAGCGCTCCCCTCGGTGGTCGGCGGGCTCGTGGACAAACCGGTCATCGCCGTTCCCACCTCCGTCGGTTACGGCACCCACCTCGGAGGGCTGGCACCGCTTCTGGCGATGCTCAACTCCTGTGCCGCCGGGGTGGTGGTGGTGAACGTGGACAACGGCTTCGGCGCGGGGTTCGCCGCCGCCACCTTTGCCCGCCAGGCCGCAAGGCTTTCTCAAAAGCGCGGATGAAAATTTTATACTTCGACTTGGTCGGCGGCGCCTCCGGCGATATGATTTTGGGCGCGCTCGTCGACTTGGGCCTGCCGGTCGAACACCTTCAAAACGAATGGAAAAAACTCGGCCTTTCCGGTTGGAAACTGGAACTTGAAAAGACCGCGCGGCAAAATATCGGCGCTACGTTGATGAAATTGCAGGTTCCGGACGAAAAAAAGCAGCGCCACTTGAGCCACTTCAAAAAGCTTTTGGACGATTCCTCACTTTCCGAAAAAGTGAAAGTCCAAAGTTACGCCGTCTTTTTGCGTTTGGCCCAAGCGGAAGCCAAAGTGCACCGCACGGAAGTCGAAAAAGTCCACTTTCACGAAGTGGGGGGGCTGGACACCCTGCTGGATGTCACCGGCGCCGCCATCGGCTTTGATTATTTCGGCATCGAGAAATTCTACACATCACCATTTCCGATGGGAAAGGGGAGCATCTCCGTTGCCCACGGGAAAATGCCGGTCCCCCCACCTGCCGTGGCGGAACTGGTTTCCGGTTTTCCCGTGCGGCAAACAGAAGTAGAAGGAGAGCAGGTTACGCCTACGGGCGCGGCGGTCATCACCGCCTTGGCAGCTTACGAACCGAAACTTTCTTTCCAGGCCGAAAAAGCGGGCTACGGCGCGGGTTTCGCCGACTTCAAGGAAACCCCCAATTTGCTCCGGCTTTGGCTCGGGGAGCAGAAGAAAATGTACGCCAGCGACGAGGTTACGGTTCTGGAAACGCAGATTGACAACACGGCGCCGGAGCTTTTGGGCTTTCTCTCGGAAAAACTGCTCGGATTGGGGGCTTTAGACGTTTACTACACCCCGATTCTGATGAAAAAAAACCGCCCGGCCCAGCTCTTGACTGTCTTGTGCCTGCAGATAAACGAACCTTCGTTAACGCAAGCCATTTTCGCCGAAACCGGTTCCATCGGCATTCGTTACAAGACCGCCCACCGCCACAAATTGGAGCGGGAAATGCTGGAAATCGAGACGGTTTTTGGTCGTCTGAAAGCCAAACGGGCCTTTTCCGACGGCGCAGAAAAAATCTCCCCGGAGTTTGAGGACTGCGCCCGGGTGGCCCGCGAGCGTAACATCCCCTTGCGCGAAGTGTACGAAGCGGTATTATCCGCTTGGCGGAATAGAAAATAGAAAAAAAGATGAAAACGCTGATATTTGCCGAGCAGAAGGAAGGAAAACTTGCATTGACAGCCGCCGAGCTTGTCACGTTCGCCCAAGCCCTTGGCGCAACCGAAATTTCCGCCGTCGTTTTGGGTGAAAACACGGTCGAGGCGGCCAAAACCTTGGGCCAGCTCGGCGTCAAAACGATTTACACCTTTTCAGACCCGAAGCTGAAATACTTCGTGGACGAAGCGTACGTGGCGCTCACAGCAAAGGTCGCCGCCGAAGCCAAACCGGATTTGATTCTGGGAGCCGCCGCCTTCGCCGGCAAATCCCTCTTTCCCCGCCTGGCAGCCCAGCTTAAACTTCCCCTGATAACCGACGTCTCCAAAGTCGAATCCAATACCACGGTCATCCGCCCATCCTACGGCGGCAACATCTACCAGAAAATAAAAATCGAAAAAACGCCCGCCCTTTTGACCGCCCGACCGAAATCGTTTCCGGCCGCAAAACCGGACGCAGCCAAAAGCGGGGAAATCAAAGCCGGTGTCGTCGATTGGCTGGCTCTGAACGTCCGCGCCGACGTTTTGGAAAAAGTGAAGGAGGAGGCCCAAACCGTGAACCTGGGGGATGCCGACATCATTGTATCGGGCGGACGGGGGTTGCGGGAGCCGGCCAATTTTGCGCTGATTCGCGACCTGGCCGCCGCCGTCGGCGGCGCCGTGGGGGCTTCCCGCGCCGTGGTGGACGCCGGCTGGATTCCCTACGCCCATCAGGTCGGCCAGACCGGGCGGACGGTGAACCCCAAGCTCTATTTCGCCTGCGGCATCTCCGGCGCCATCCAGCACTTAGTCGGGATGCAATCCTCCAGTGTCATCGTGGCGATCAACCGGGATAAAGACGCCCCCATTTTCGGCGTGGCCACCTACGGCATCGTCGGCGACCTGTTCGAAATCCTCCCAGCCCTGACCAAGGTTTTCAAGGAAAAACTGGGCCGATAATCCGAGACCTCCTGTTTCGGTGGCGCACATTGACTTTTGTACTGTGCGCCCGCACCAAATACAAAAACCATCCGGCGCCAGCGGGTGTCCTTCTGCCGTCAAAAAATGTATATTGCTCCCGTTTGGGGCGTAGCCAAGCTGGTAAGGCACGGGACTTTGGATCCCGCATTCCTAGGTTCGAATCCTAGCGCCCCAGCCAAAATCAAGCGAAAGGACGGCTGTGAAATTCTACAAGAAAATCCTTTGGGTTCTGGCGGCGGCGCTGGCGGCCGTCCAATTCATCCGGCCGGAAAAAAACGCCACGTTGGTTCCGGCGGAAAACAACATCGCCCAGGAGATACTCATCCCGGCGGGGGTGGATTCGGTTTTGCGCCGCTCCTGCTACAACTGCCACAGCAACAACACCGAATACCCCTGGTACGCGGAGGTCCAGCCGGCCGGCTGGTGGCTGGCCGGCCACATCCGCGACGGAAAAGGCCATTTGAATTTCGATGAATTCGCCAATTACTCCCTGCGGCGGCAGTATCACAAGCTGGAGGAAATTCAGGAAATGGTCGAGGCGGACAAAATGCCCCTGCCGCCCTACCTCTGGATGCACCGGGAGGACCGGCTCTCCCCGGCGGAAAAGTCGGCCGTAATCAACTGGAGCATCGAGGCCCGCAAAGCGATGGAATCGAAACACCCCGCCGACAGCCTGCGCCCTTTGCCGCGTCCGCAGCCTTCGGCCCCGCCGCAGACGATGTAGCAGGAGGAGCCGGGTGAAAAATCAAAAAGACAGCCGTCCCGTTGACGGGCGGGTGGAAATCGGCCACGTTCATCTCAAAGTGGCCGATCTGGAGCGCGCCCTTGATTTTTACTGCGGCGTGCTCGGCTTTGAGTTGATGCAGAAAATGGGAGAGGAAGCCGCCTTTGTTTCCGCCGGAGGATACCATCACCACATCGGGCTGAACACCTGGGAGTCCCGGGGCGGCCATCCGCCGCCCCCCGGCTCCACGGGTCTGTACCATTTCGCCATCCGCTACCCCTCCCGCGCGGCCTTGGCGGATGCTTTGCGCCGGTTGCAAAAAGCCAGAATTCCGCTCCAAGGGGCCAGCGACCACGGTGTAAGTGAAGCGCTCTATCTCTCCGACCCGGACGGCAACGGCATTGAACTCTATTGGGACCGCCCGCGGGAGCGCTGGCCCAAAACGCCGGACGGAAAGCTCGAAATGTTCACCCGTCCCCTCAAGTTGGACGAGCTGCTGGCGGAAATCCCTGACGGAACATGAGCTTCTAACATCCCGGCTGCTGTCCCAGAAAAATGGCCGTAAGCAAGGCGGCCACATCCCCCGGGGAAAGCGTCCCGTCGCAGGTCAAATCGACCACGCAGCCGGGGCAGACTCCTTTCCGGTGGAACGCGCAGTTTAAAAGCAGAATTAAATCGGCGAAGGTAAGCTGCCCGTCGGCGCTCAAGTCCCCGGGACGGGACGGGCAGTTTTCCGTGTGGGTCAAATTGCGCAGGACCGAAACCGTTTTGCTCCCCTGCCCCGCGGTGGCCAAATCCAAATCGGAGTCGCCGTCCAGATCGGCGGCGAAGACCGAATAAGGGACGCTGTCGGCGGCAAAAACTTCGTGCGGATGGAAACTCCCGTCCCCCCGGTTTAAAAACACCGAAAGGGAACCCGAAAACCAGTTGGCCGCCGCCACATCGGGGCGGCCGTCCCCGTTCAAATCAGCGGCAGTAAGGGCGTGGGGAAAAACCTCGGCGGGATAATCGACGTTCGGCGCAAACGTGCCGTTTCCGTTGTTTTTCAAAACCGAAATGGAGTTGTACCCCTCGTTGGCCGAGACCAGATCAAAATCCCCGTCGGCGTCCAGGTCGGCGGCGGCGATGGAAAGGGGCTCGGAGCCGCTGGCATAATCGGTTCTGGGAGCGAAGGTCCCGTTCCCCAGATTTTTTAGAACCGAAATGTTGCTGCTGTTGGCGTTCCCCACAGCCAAATCCAAATCGGTGTCGCCGTCCAAATCGGCCGCCACTACACAGTAGGGATGGTCGCCGGTGGTGTAATCCGCTCGACTGCCGAACACCCCGTTCCCCAAATTCTTGAAAACCGAGACCGTGCTGGTGGAAAAATTCGCTGCTGCCAAATCCAAGTCTCCGTCCCCGTCCAAATCGCCGGCAAAAACGGAAAACGGGTTGCCGTTGGTGGCATAGCGGAAAAGGGATTCAAATGTGCCGTCGCCGTTGTTTTTGAAAACCAAAACGGCAGTGTTGATGTAATCGGCCGCTGCCAAATCCAAATCTCCGTCTTGGTCCAAATCGGCAGCAACGATAAATACCGGATTGGTACCGGCACCAAAGTCTGCCTTCGGGGCAAAACTCCCGTCCCCGTTGTTTTTCAAAACGGAAACGAACAAACCCCCGGCTAAGACCAAATCACAATCCCCGTCTTGGTCCAAATCTGCGGCAGCCACTGAAAAGGGATTCCCTCCCACCCGGTGGGGCTCCCGCGGGGCAAAAAGCTCCCCCCAAACGGGGGCGGCCAGAAGCCAAATGAAAACGGCTGAAAGAAAAGCTTGCGGTCTCATCTTTTGCTCCTTGGTTTTGGGGATTAAGAAAGGACTATTACGGTATCCTTTCATAGTATCGACCCCAAATACGGCCGAATTTAGACCGATTTTTTAAACGGACACCGACTCTCACCAAGCTTATACACTCCGACAAGCTGGTCCGCATCTAAAAACTTGACAAAAACATCGCTGCCTGTCATTTTGTCAGCCGCCATGAGCAAGTTGTTAAGCAAGGAAGAGCTGGTCGAAAAGATAAAAACGGTGCTCAAAGAGAATTCCCACGCCCCACGCATTCGTGAGCTCGCCCGGCGCCTTTCCATCCCGGAAGGACAGTACTCGCAGTTCCGCCGGCTGGTCAAGTCGCTTCGCAACACTGCCATTTTGGATGCCCGCCGGGGAAAGCTCTTTCTGTCAGAAAGGCAGGAGTCAATTATTGGAACTTACACCCCTTCACGCGCCGGTTTTGGTTTCGTACAACCAGAGGATGGTTCGGATGAAATCTTCATAGCCCGTGACCGGGCCGGCGGGCTGCTTTTGCCCGGGGACAGGGTGGAAGTCCGGCTTTTGCGCCCTGCCTGGGGAGAGATGAAACGGGAGGGAGAAGTCCTCCGGGTCCTCGAACGCCAAACCGACCAATTAGTCGGCACGTTCCACCCCACCAACCGAGCCAATTACGTCATCCCGGACGGCTTGGGGGAACGCTGGGAAATCTACATCCCAAAAGAAAAGACCAAAGGAGCAAAATCAAGGCAAAAAGTGGTGGTTAAACTCCTTCCCCATAAGCCCGGTGTCTGGGGTCTCGAAGGGGAGATTTTCGAGGTGCTTGGTGATTCCACCAGCTCGGAGGCGGTGATTCAGGGGCTTGTTTTTTCTTATCGAATTCCGGTCGAATTCCCTCGCGAAGTCCAGCGGGAGCTGACTTCGTTGCCGGAGAAAGTCGGCCCGGAGGAGTTGAAGGGCCGCTGGGATTTCCGCAAAAAAACAACCTTCACGATTGACCCGATCGACGCCAAAGATCACGACGACGCCGTCAGTTTGGAAAAGCTCCCCAACAAGAACTGGCTTTTGGGGGTGCACATCGCCGACGTCTCCCACTACGTCCGCGAGGGGACGGCCATTGATAAAGAGGCGATCAAGCGGGGGAACTCGGTCTATCTGCCGGGCCGGGTGATCCCGATGCTTCCCCATGCCCTCTCCTCCAACCTCTGCTCCCTTTTGCCGAGAAAGGATCGGCTGGCCTACTCCTGCATGATGGAGCTGACCCCCGAGGGGATTGTGAAAAGCTACGAAATCGGCCGCGCGGTGATCCACTCCGCCGCCAAGCTCACGTATGAAGAGGTGCAGGAAATTTTCGACGGCGGCGCGGCCCGAAAAAGACTTTCCAAATTCGTCGAGCCGCTCGAGAATATGCTCCAGCTTTCTAA
Organism: Verrucomicrobiia bacterium; assembly: GCA_035574275.1. Lineage (NCBI taxonomy): Bacteria > Pseudomonadati > Verrucomicrobiota > Verrucomicrobiia > Verrucomicrobiia bacterium. The sequence continues at coordinate 2,665 of DATLYY010000034.1, read as the reverse complement.
AATCCTCCTGCAAAACCGGATGAAGAAGGGGAGTCTGGATTTTGATTTGCCCGAGGACGAAATCATTCTTGACGACCAGGGACGGGTGATTGATTTAAAGCGCTCCGTCCGGCTCGATTCCCACCGGCTGGTGGAGGAGTTCATGCTTTTGGCCAACCAGACGGTGGCCCGCTTCGCCTCCGGCCTCAACATTCCCGTTCTCTACCGCGTCCACGGCCCGCCGGACGAGGAAAAAATCGAGGCGTTCTTTTCCATCCTTGCCGAGCTCGGGCACAAATTCTCCCACAAGGGTCCCATCACCCCGCTTCGGCTGGCCCACGTGCTCCAGGTCGTAGCCGGCAGGCCGGAAGTGGAGCTGATTAACGAAATTTTGCTCCGCTCCTTGAAAAAAGCGGTCTATCAGGATGAGAACATCGGCCATTTTGGGCTGGCTTTCGACCGTTACCTGCATTTCACCTCGCCGATCAGGCGGTATCCCGACCTTTTGGTTCACCGGGTGGTGAACGAATACCAGACCGGCAGGCTCTCCCACGCACGGTTTGAGCATTACCGAACGCAGGCCCGCCGCTTGGGGGCCCACTGCTCCGCCACCGAGCGGACCGCCGACGAGCTGGAACGGGAGGCGGTCAAAGTGAAACAGCTCGAGTTCATGCAGGACAAAGTGGGGGAGCATTACTCGGGAGTCGTCTCCGGCGTCACCAACTTCGGCATCTTCGTCCGGCTCGGCGACATGGGGGTGGAGGGGATGATCCGGCTTAGGGATTTGACCGACGATTACTACGTTCTGGACGAGCGGGGCCACCGGCTGGTGGGGCGCAAGACCAAAAAATCGATTCACTTGGGGGACAAAATTTCAGTCTGGGTGGTGCGGGTGGACCGGGAAGCGGGCCGCATCGATTTGGTTCCCGACTGGGAAATGGAAAAAACCGGAAAAAAACAGAAAAAACGCCGCCGATGAAATTCTTAATCGTTTCGCCATCTTCGGAGTTGCGCGAAAAGTTGACTTCCGCCCCCCATCCCCCCGATTGGGAATTCGTTTCCGTTTCGAAGGCCGCCGAGGCTTTGGGAGCTTTGAAATCGGAAAAATTCGCCGCTGTTGTTTTTGATACTTTGGTGGCCGACCTCGACCCCGAACGGCTTGTCAAACGAATCCTGCAGCGGGAGCCGGGCCTCATCTTGATTGCCGTGGCGCCGGGTTCGGAGCTCGCCGGTTTTCAAAAGGGGCTTTTCTTCCAGTCCGTCGAGGCCTTCCCCAAAGAGGGGTCTGGGGAAGAACTGATTGCTTTGCTCGAAGAATCCCTTAAAATCCAATCCGTTCTGAACCAAGCCGGCATCGTCGGCCGCTCCCGCGCGCTGAAAAAAGTTGCCCTCGAAATTTTGGCCATTGGTCCGACCGACTTGACCGTGCTCATCACCGGCGAATCCGGTTCCGGCAAGGAGCTCGTGGCCAAATCGATTGCCGAAAACTCCCCCCGTGCCGGAAAGCCCTTTTTGGCCGTCAACTGCGGGGCCTTTGCCGAGGGGGTTTTGGAATCGGAGCTTTTCGGCCACGAGCGGGGGGCCTTCACCGGCGCGGTGGTCCAGAAAAAAGGGGTTTTCGAGTTGGCCGCCGGCGGCACCATTTTTCTGGACGAAATCGGCGAAATCTCCGCCGCCACACAGGTCAAGCTTTTGCGAGTTCTTGAAGAAAAGGCCTTTTTCCGGGTCGGCGGCAAGGAGCTTATCAAAGTGGATGTCCGCGTCCTGGCCGCAACCAACCGGGACTTATCGACCGCCGTGGCGGAGGGGCGCTTCCGCGCCGATTTGTACTACCGCTTGGGGGTGGTGAAAATCGAGCTGCCCCCCCTGCGGGAACGCCGGGAGGATATTCCGCTCCTCGCTTTTCATTTTTTAAACCAGTTGAAAAAATCCAATCCGCAGTTGAAAACCGAAATCTCCGAAGGGGCGCTCGAAGAGCTTTCGCGCGCGCTCTGGCCGGGAAACATCCGCGAATTAAAGAACTTTATCGAAAGCCGCGCCCTTTTGACTCCCAACCGGACGATAACCGCCGAGGAGGTCCGCGAGCAGCTTTCCCGCACGGGAGAGGAGCGCCGCTTCCCCGTTGCCACGGGCAAAACGGTGGAGACGGCCGAGCGGGAACTGGTTTTTCAGGCCTTGGTTCAGCTCTCCAAGGAGGTGCGGGAGTTGAAGGAAATCGTTTTGGCCCGCGGCCCCGCCCAATGGCGCTACGAGCACCCCGTCCCGGGGGAAATCTCCCCGGAGGCGGAAGTTGCCGCCGCAACCCCCACCCTGGAGGAGATGGAAAAGGAGACCATCCGCCAAGCCCTGCGGGAGGTGGAAGGGAACCGCAAAAAAGCCGCCCGGCTTTTGGGGATCGGCGAACGGACCCTCTACCGCAAAATCGACCAGTATGGCCTGCGCAAAAACCGGTAGCATTTTGCCATTCCAGCCGTTTTGGAAGGGCAAATTTGCAACTAAGTTGATTGTGAATTTGGAAATTTTGGGCGGAGGTATAACGGGGGGATTGGGGGGATTTTTAAAACACCTCACCCCCTGACCCCCTCTCCGATACGGAGAGGGGGAACAGGGAAAGTCAGGTCATTGCAGGAGAGGGAGGGGCAGGCCGTTGGGGCTGCCCCTACGCCTTTCCTTTTTTTGTTTCTTT
>DATLYY010000033.1 GCA_035574275.1 Verrucomicrobiia bacterium | reverse complement strand
TAAGAAGACCCCCGGGAAAATTCACTCTTCTCCCGCCGATTCCATGAAAGTCGCCTACGAAAAACCCAAGCCGGAAAAAACCTCCGAGTTTACGCTTTCACCCAAAGAGAAAAAAGAGCTGTATTACCTGCTTTTGAAATGCCGGATGTTTGACGAGCGCTTCCGAAAGCTTTTCCGGGCGGGGCGCTTTGCCGGCACCTACTTTTCCGCCGTCGGGCAGGAAGCAACCACCGTGGTGCCGGCCTACAAGCTTTTACCCCAGGATTTCATCGGCCCAGCCCACCGGGAACTCGGCTGTAACATCGTGCGCGCCCCGTTGAAAATGATTGCCGCCCAGATTTACGCCCGTTCCAACTCGCCGGACAAGGGACTATCCCACCCCTGTCATTACGGCTACAAGCCGGCCAACATCATCACCCCGGCTTCCACGGTTGCCAGCCAGACCGTTTTGGCCGTCGGTGTCGCTTTGGCCTACAAAATCCGCAAGGAGCCATACGTAGCGCTGGCTTTCGTCGGCGAGGGGGGCACAGCAATGGGGCCTTGGTATGAAGCGGTAAATTTTGCCGCTGTGCACAAGCTGCCGATCGTTTTCATCGTGCAAAACAACCTCTGGGGAGAGTCGGTACCGGCCCGGCTGGTGGGAGCGTTTGAGGATTTTTCCCGTCGTGCCGACGGAGTCGGTATTCCGGGAGTTTCGATCGACGGCAACGACGTGATGAAGGTTTGGGGGACGACGGCACCGGCGATTGCCAGCGCTCGAAGGGGGGAAGGTCCGACTTTGATTGAGATGAAAACCTACCGCTGGTATGGGCATTCCGAAATTGACCCGGCGGACTATCGCTCACCGGAGGAAGTGACCTACTGGAAAACGCGGGACCCGATACCAGCTTACGAAAAATACCTGATGGACAACAAAAAGCTGACCATGGAAGAGAAGCAGAAGTTCGTGGAACAAATCGATAAGGAAATTGACGAGGCCGTGGATTTTGCCGAGGCGACCGACTACGGCCCGGTAGAGTGGGTTTTGAGCGATATTTACGCCGATTTCAAGGCGGAGGCCCCCGACCGGCTATAACGTTAAAAGGAGAGAAAATGGGTAGAGTAATCACGTTTATTGATGCCATCACCGAGGCCTTGGATCAGGAAATGGCCCGCGACGAGCGGGTCTATCTAATCGGCGAGGATATCGGTCTGTACGGCGGCGTTTTCAAGGCGACCAAGGGGCTGCAGAAAAAATATGGAGAGTACCGGGTCATCGATTCGCCGATTTCGGAAAACCTGATTGTCGGTGCGGGGATCGGCTCGGCCTTGGTCGGGATGCGCCCTGTGCCGGAAATCCAGTTCGCCGACTTCGTTTCCCCGGCGATGGACCAGATTGTCCAGCAGGCGGCCAAAATCCGCTACCGCACGGGGGGGGCTTGGAGCGTTCCCTTGGTCGTGCGGATCTGCTGCGGGGGGGATGTCGGCGGCGGACTGTATCATTCGCAAATAAACGAGGCCTGGTTTGTCCATTGCCCCGGTCTGAAAGTGGTTATGCCCTCCAATCCCTACGATGCCAAGGGAATGCTTTTAGCCGCCATCCGCGACCCGGACCCGGTGCTTTACTTTGAACACAAGCGGCTCTACCGCTCGGTCAAAGGGGAGGTGCCGGAAGGAGATTATACGGTGCCCATCGGTCCAGCCGAAGTGAAGCGAACCGGCAAGGATATGACCATTGTGGCCTACGCTTTGATGTTGGTATGGGCGATGGAGGCGGCGGAAAAACTGGAAAAAGAAGGGATTTCCTGTGAGGTCATCGATTTGAAAACGCTTCTGCCGATTGACAAGAATACCATCTGTGAATCGGTAAAGAAAACCGGCAAGGCGCTTTTACTGCAGGAAGCTCCCAAGACGGCCGGGGTGATGGCGGAAATTTCAGCCATCATAACTGAGGAGGCGTTTGATTACCTCGATGCGCCGGTGATGCGGCTGGCCGGGCTGGACGTGCCCCCCATTCCGTTTGCCCCGCCGTATGAAAAGTTCTACCTGCCCACGGTGGACCGGATAATGAAAAAAGCCCGGCAGTTGAAGGCGTATTGACAAGGGAAACTTCTTTTTTTCGGGCCGGTTTAAATAAACTCCGAAAGAAAGTTCTGCCGGAGGGTATAATACAATGACCGTGAAGAAGCGAACGGTTTGGTCCGGTTTTACGGCAGTAATTTTCCTTTTTTTCCCCCCGCTTCTTTTTGCCCAGCCGGAAGGCTCGTCCACTTCCGGTGCGGCGGAAAAACCAGTTCTCTCCATCCGCATCGTAGGGACCGCCACAGCCGACCCAACGTTGGTGCGCAACATCTCAGGTTTGCAAATTGGACGCAGTCTGACGCCTGACGGGGTTCAGGCCGCCATCCGACAAGTTTACTCGCTTGGGCTTTTCAAAGATGTGCAAATAAAGGCCGTTCCGCGTGCCAATGGCTTGGACTTGCTCATAGAGGTTGCAGAGTTTCCCCGCGTCGAGCGGGTGGAGGTGAATGGCGCCCGTGGGGTCAAGCGGGAAGACGTTTTTGCCAAACTGACCTTGGCCGCTGGCGCGGTCGCCAACCCAGCCGTCATTCAGGAAAACATCAGGCTTTTGCAGGAGCTGTACCAGTCCAAAGGATACTTTCTGGCTCAAATAGTAACCCAAACCAAGCCCGGCTCAAAGCCGGATGTAGAAATCGTCGAATTCAACATCCGCGAAGGGGAGAAGGTAAAAATCAAAGAAGTGTATAGCGAAGGGGTAACCGTGTTCTCCCCCGGCAAAATCGCCAAATGGATGAAATCCAAGCCGAAAGCCGAAGAACTGGTTTCCCGCTCCTCTGATCCCCTGCGCGACCGGCTGGAAACGAACAAGGAAAAAGTCATTGAGGAATACAAGAAAAAGGGTTACATCAATGCCGTCGTCACCCGCGATTCGGTCTGGGTCGATTCGGAACTGAAGAATATGTTCGTCAAAGTCTGGATTGACGAGGGAAAGGAGTTTCGCTTTGGGGATGTCTCCTTTTCTGGCAACAAGCTTTATGGCGAGGACCGTCTGAAACGGGTTTTGGCGTTCCAAAAAGGGGACTTGTACAGCCAGGAAAGGTACGACCGGACAATGGGGGAGCTGTACGGGGTTTATCAGGAGGACGGCTACCTTTACGCCCGCATTGCCGACCGGATTACCACCGTGGATACGCTGGTGAACGTGGCCTACGAGATATCGGAAGGGGTGCCGGCCAAAATCAACAAGGTGCACATCGAAGGAAACACGAAAACGAAGGACAAAGTCATCCGCCGGGAGCTTTTGGTCAAACCCGGACAGACCTTCCGTCGCTCCCTGCTTTTGCGTTCCGTGCGGGAGCTTATGGTCTTGAATTATTTCGCCAAGGCGGAGCCGGACTACACTGTTTTGGAAAACGGGGACGTCGATTTGATTTTCAAAGTGGAGGAAAAGCCGACCGGGCAGCTGCAGTTGGGCGGCGGTTACTCCGGCCAGGACAAGTTTGTTCTGACCTTGGGGGTCGGCATTCCCAACTTTATGGGAAATGGGCAGAGTTTGAGCATGAACGCCGACATCGGCGGGCGGCGCAAATCCGTTTCCTTCTCCTTCACCGAACCTTGGTTCCGGGACACGCCCACTTTGGTCGGCATCGATATTTTCAACGTGGAGCGCCAGTACTACGAGGATTACACTGAGCAAACCACCGGTCTTTCGCTTCGGCTCGGTCGTCGGCTCCGTTGGCCGGACAACTACTTCCGAATCCTGTGGAACTATCGGCTGGAAAACTTGCGTTACTATGAGTTTCGCCCGGGATACGTGGTGCCCGGGCTGACCGATGTGGACTGGCCCCGCATCACCTCTTCCACGGGCTTTTCCATTATTCGCGATTCGCGCGACTTGGCCCAGTTTGCCACCCGCGGGTCGGTGGCCTCCTACACGATGGAATACGCCGGCGGCCCCCTGCAGGGGGATTACCAATATCACAAGCATGTGTTCGAGGCCAGCAAATTTTTTAAAACTTTCGGAAAGTTCGTTTTGGTCGGAAAATTAAAGGTCGGCGTGGTGGATGGTCCGCAGGGAGACAGCGGCATTCCGCCGGCTGAACGTTTTTCTCCTGGGGGAGTGGATCCGGACGGCATAATCCGGGGCTATCAGGACGGCACCATCGGCCCCCGCCACGACAACGGCGCTTTGCGGTGGGGGCGCAGCGAGTTGATTTACAATCTCGAGTACCAATTCCCGGTTGTGCAGGACCAGGTTTATGCCCTGGCCTTTTTTGACGCCGGTAACGCTTGGCTGGCAGGATATCAAATTCACCCGTTTTCCGATTTGAAAACCTCCGCCGGGCTGGGGTTCCGGGTGGCCGTGCCGGGGCTGGGAACCATCGGTTTTGACTTCGGGTATGGATTTACCGAGATTAAAAATAGCTTGGGCCAGCGGATCGACGGCAAAAAATGGCGGCCCCATTTTCAAATCGGCTCAACCTTTTAAGGATTAATTTGGGGCGAACTTTATCTTTGGATAATATTGACTTGTGGCTGGGGCATGGCTTTTACCATCCAAGCCGCTTATATTCCTTGGCAAGGAGCGCGTAGATGAAAAAATGGCTGTTTCTTTTCCTGCTTTTTATTTTTTCCCAAGCTGCCTTGGCCCAGAAAATCGGCTACGTCGATTCCGACCGGCTGAAAAACGAATACAAGCCGTTTCTGGAGGCCAAGGACCAATTGAACAGGGAGGTTGCCGACTGGCAGCGGAAAGCCGATTCGTTGGCTCGCGGCATCAAGACGCTTGAGGACTCGCTGGCCAAGGTGGGGCTGATTTTAAGCCCGGAAAAAAAGAAGGAGCGTGAGGAGGAAATCACCAAGGTCAAAAAGGAATACCAGCAGTACCTGGCGGAGACCTTCGGAGTCGGGGGAAAGGTGGAGAAGCGCAACAGCGAGCTTTCCAAGCCGATTTTGGACAAGGTCAACGCCGCCATCGCCGAGGTGGCTTTGGAAAACAATTTCGACTTGATTCTGGACACCGTTACCGGCAGCGTGGCGTACGGGCGAAAAAGTTTGGACACCACGGACCGGGTTCTGGAAAAGTTGAACGCCGCTTTGGGAGGGAAAAAATGAAGCTTTCCGACATAGCCCAACTGGTGGGTGGAGAACTGGTCGGCAAAAACGATCTTGAAATAACCGGGGTATCCCCCATCGGACAGGCCGGGCCGGGAGATTTGACCTTTGTGGCCAATCCACGCTACCGTCCGCTTCTTAAAACCACCCGGGCAACCGCTGCCATCGTCGATGCCCAGACCGAATGGCCTTCTTTGGCCTTAATTCGCCATTCCAACCCGTACTACGCCTTCCTGCTGGTTCTACGGCAGTTTCACCCGGATGAAAAACCGGTTCCCGCCGGTGTTCACCCGCAAGCGTTTGTGGCCTCAGACGCCGTTTTGGGGCGGGAGGTCGGCATCAGCCCTTTTGCTGTGGTCGAGTCGGGCGCCAAAATTGGCGACCGGACTCTGATTGGCGCCGGAAGTTTCATTGGACGCGGTGTTGAAATTGGTGCGGACTGCATAGTTTACCCCAACGTCACCATCCGTGAGAAAACGAAAATCGGTAGCCGAGCCATCATCCATTCCGGCACAGTGGTCGGCTCGGACGGCTTCGGTTACGCCAAGGAAAAAGGGACCTATCACAAAATTCCACAGGTTGGCATCGTGGTTATTGAAGACGACGTGGAGCTGGGGGCCAATGTCACCATCGACCGGGCCACGATGGGAGAAACGCGCATCGGCCAAGGAACCAAAATCGACAATCTTGTCCAAATTGCCCACAACGTCAAAATCGGCGAAAATTCCATCATCGTCTCGCAGGTCGGCATTTCCGGTTCCACCGAGGTGGGGAAAAACGTGACCATCGCCGGGCAGGTGGGGCTGACCGGTCATCTGCACATTGGGGACGGCGCCATCATTGCCGCCCAGTCCGGCGTGCATCGCGACGTAAAACCGGGACAAATCGTTTTGGGTTCCCCCGCGCGGGAGATGCAGAAAAGCAAAAAAATCGAGGCGATTATTTCCAATCTACCGGAGTATATCGAGAAATTAAAACGCTTGGAGAAGGCAATTTTCGGAAATAAAAACGCTGAAACTTCAAAAGCTCCGATTGCAGCTCAAACTGGAACTCCAGAAGAAGTAGATGCAAAGTAAATTATTTGAGAAATTCTCGTAGTTTTAGCGAATCTTCCTCAAGGGTGGGGGTCTTGAAGGAAAAGTCCATGTAGTACTCCCCACCAAACCCTGTAAATTCAACAGAATCTACGATGTCTCTCATTCCTTGCTTTGAAAGCCTGAACTCGTGCTTCCCCCGTCCAACGTAAAAGAAAAAGCTTTCAAAGTCGGAAGTATCGGTTTTTTAAAGGAACGAACCTTTTTGCTATCTATATAGAGTGTACTGCCGCTTCGAGTTTCATCGAACGACACATATACTTCGTTTTCATAAAGTAGGAATAGGAGAGATAAAGGAGCCCTATCAGAATGCCAAGGAGAACAGAAATTGATATCAAACGTTTCCGCTTTTTTCCCATCGTGTTATTTCCTTCGGGGCATCGGAAATTTTTTCATTGATATCATTGGGTATAACTCCCAACACAACTATTTTATCGGCACATTGATTGTCATTCTGAGCGTAGCGAAGAATCTAAATGAGATAGAAAAATTATAGCAGAGCAGAGGGCTTCAGTCCTTCATTTTTATTTGGTACCGAAAAGTTTGCGGAAGAACCAGCGCACCGGGTCGAAAAAGCGGTCGGCCACCCGCTCTTTTAGGGGGATAATTGCATTGTCTGTGATATGAATTTCCTCCGGGCAAACCTCCGTGCAGCATTTGGTGATGTTGCACCAGCCGATGCCGGCCGTGTTCTTCATAAATTCCGAGCGGTCGGCCCCGTCATTGGGGTGCATCTCCAGTCCGGCCAGCCGAACGAAAAAGCGGGGGCCGACAAATTCGGCTTTCTTTTCATGCTCCCGCAAAACATGGCAGACATCCTGGCACAAAAAGCACTCAATGCATTTGCGGAACTCCTGTACCCGGTCCACATCATCCTGAAAGATTTTGGGTTTTTTCTCGATCGGTTGATAAGGTGGAATTTTTTTGTTTACTTCGAAATTCCACGACACATCGCAGACCAAATCCTTGATTAAAGGAAAGGTCTTCATCGGATAAACCGTGATGGGCTTATCAATGGGCAGGGAATCGAGCCGGCTTTTGCACATCAAGGCCGGCTTGCCGTTCACCTCCGCCGAACAAGAGCCGCACTTGGCCGCCTTGCAGTTCCAGCGGACAGCCAAATCGGGGGAGAGATATCCCTGGATGTAATGGATGGCGTCCAGCACTACCATTCCCGGCGAAATTGGCACGGCGTATTCCACGGCCTTTCCCCCTTTGGCATCACCGCGATAAACTTTAAATGTGACGTCCGGCATTATTTATTTTCCGCCAGAAGGTTTTTCAATTCCTCCGGCATTTCCGGCACCGGAGAGGTGGAGATGTTCATTTCCCCGTTCTTCTGCGAAACCACCACGTTCAGTTTGCCGAATTTTTCGTCCAGATTGGGATAATCAAGGCGGCTGTGGGCGCCGCGGCTTTCCTTGCGGGCCAAGGCGGCCTTGGCCACCGCTTCCGAAACAGTCAACATTGACTTTAAATCCCCCACCAAATGCCAGCCGGGATTGTATTCCCGCTTCCCCTTGATCGCCACTTTGGCGGCGCGCTGTTTCAATTCTTCAATTTTGCTGATTCCCTTTTTCAGGTCCCCTTCCGTTCTAAAAATTCCGACCAAGCCCTGCATTGATTCCTGCAATTCGCGATGGATTTGATAAGGGTCTTCATCCCCTGAACGCTGGAAGGGGGCTTCCATGTCCTTGGCAGCTTTTTCGAGTTCGTTTTTGTCCACCGTGGGGAAAAAGGCGAGCTTCCGGGCATACTCGGCCGCGCCGGCGCCAGCCCGACGGCCAAAGACCACCAAATCGGAAAGGGAATTTCCACCCAATCGATTGGCACCGTGCATTCCTCCGGAAACCTCGCCGCAGGCAAAAAGGCCGGAGATGGTTGAGGCACCTGTGTCGGCATCCACCCGTACCCCTCCCATCATATAATGGGCCGTCGGGCCGACTTCCATCGGCTCCTTGGTAATGTCCACGTCCGCCAGATCTTTGAACTGGTGATACATACTCGGCAGTTTCTTCTTCACACGTTCCGCCGGCAGGTGGGAAATGTCCAGAAAAACGCCGCCGTGGGGGGAGCCGCGCCCTTCCTTCACTTCGGTGTAAATCGAGCGGGAGACCATATCGCGGGTGGAAAGCTCCATTCTTTGTGGGTCGTAGCGTTGCATAAAGCGCTCATTTTTGTTATTGCGCAAAAGTCCCCCCTCGCCGCGCACCCCTTCGGTAACGAGCAATCCTCTTACCCCCGGCGGCCAGACCATTCCGGTGGGATGGAACTGAAAAAACTCCATATCAATTAGTTCCGCTCCGGCTTCGTATGCCAACGAGTGCCCGTCTCCGGTGCATTCCCAGGAATTGGAGGTAATTTGATACGCCTTGCCACCGCCGCCAGTAGCCAAAACAATCGCTTTGACTTTGAAGACCACAAACTCGCCGTTTTTTCGCCAGTAGCCGATGGCGCCGGCAATTTTGCCGCCGTCCTTGAAAAGGCGGAAGATGGTCAACTCCATATACACGTCGATGCCGGAATGCACACCCTTATCCTGCAGGGTGCGAATCATCTCCAGCCCAGTGCGATCCCCCACGTGACAGAGCCGCTTGTAGGTGTGTCCTCCAAATGCTCTTTGTAGAATTTCGCCGTCCGGTGTCCGGTCGAAAAGGGCGCCCCAATCCTCCAGTTCCCGTATTCTATCCGGCGCCTCCTGGGCGTGCAATTGCGCCATCCGCCAGTTGTTTAAAAACTTTCCCCCCTTCATTGTGTCGCAGAAGTGGGTCTGCCAGCTGTCTTTGGGATCGACGTTGGCCATAGCGGCGGCAATACCGCCCTCGGCCATCACAGTGTGGGCTTTGCCTAACAGGGATTTCGACACCACGCCGACGGAAAGGTTGTTGGAGGCGGCCTCCACCGCCGCCCGCAACCCGGCACCGCCGGCGCCGATTATCAATACGTCATGTTCGTGGGTCTCGTAGCTCAAAAGAACCTCAAATCAGTAAGGGTGCCGCAGGCCACCAGTCGGACGTACAAATCGGCCGCCATCACGGCAAAAAGGGAGGTCCAGGCCCAGAGCATATGATGTTCGTTAATGCTGGAAACCCTTTTCCAGAGCGTGAAGCGCAATTTGCCCGCTTTCGCGCAGGAAAAGCAGTCGATGTTGCCGCCCACCAGATGCCGGAAAGAATGGCAGGAAAAAGTATAGCCGGAAAGGAGCACTGTGTTGACCATCAAAACGAGTGTGCCGAGTCCCATTCCGAACTCGCCGTCAAAATTGAAGGCTTCTATTACGTCATACCAGAGGAAGAACAGGACAATAATTGCCGCATAGAGCAAAAAGCGGTGGAGGTTCTGGAAAATGAAAAGCTTGGTTTCACCGTGATAACCCCGGTGCGCTTCCCCCACGGCGCAAGCAAAAGGATGGGCGGCATAAGCCCGGTAATAGGCTTTGCGGTAATAGTAACAAGTGAAACGGAATCCGGCCGGCGCCCAGAGAATCAAAAAGGCCGGAGAAAGTGGCCACCAGTCAAAAAGGAATAGAGGGGAGTAAAACGGCGAAAGATACGGTCCGGCGATATAATAATTGTTCTCGAAAGCCCGAACCATCGAGTAAACGACAAAGAGCGTCAAAACCACTACCGTTGCTGTCGGTGCCGCCCACCACGCGTCCTTGCGCTGGGTTGAACCGAATTTTGCCGACGGGTGCGCGCCCGTCATCGTTTCCATAGTGATTTTGGAATTTATCGGTTAGTCGGATTTTTTCAAGGGATATTTCGGATTGCCGACCGATTGGGTCGGAATACCGAACGGATTGGAAGCGGTTTACTTTTTTGGTTCAACCCAGATGCGGGTGGAGGCCTTCTTACCGAGCGTCACGGCCCGCCCACTGATTTTCAACTTGAGCGTCTCATCCGGCATTTTTTCCAAGACTTCGAGATTCCCCTGCGGAATAATTCCGAGTGAGTCGAGATATTCCAGGAAAGTCCGGTCTTTTTCGTATATCCGAACGACGGTTGCCTCCAGTCCAGCGGAGGCGTCAAAAAGTAGAACGGCATTTTCAATTTTGCGCAGGGCTGCTTTGCCCAGCGGGTTGCCGTGCGGACAGGTGCCGTGCCGTCCAAACAGCTTGAAAAGCCGCTCTTCCATTTCGGGTGAAACGGAGTGCTCCAGCTTTTCCGCTTCCTCGTGCACCTTGTACCATTCCATCCCCAACACTTCGGCCAGCAATTTTTCGATGAGCCGGTGGCGGATGATTAAATCCTCGGCCGTTTTACGTCCATTCAGAGTCAGCGAAATTTTTCCATCTTTTCCAAGCCGTAAGTATCCCTCCTTGGCCAGCCGCCGCAAAGCTAGTGAGACCGCCGGCGGGGTGACCCCCAGTTCAGCCGCAATCTTGGAACCGGAGGAGCTTCCCCCCTCCTGGGAAAGCTCCCAGATGGTTTTCAAATAATCCTCCTGCGTGATGGTCGCCTTGCCGGAGGCCTTCATTATTTTTCTTGACAGACGAAGTTAAGCATAGTTAATTCCATCGGTTAATTAAGCTTAATTCTAAAGCTTAAGAAGCCGATACCAAGTAAGATAGGGGCCAAACCCCGAATTGCAAGCGTTATGACGGCGAAAGAACTGTACGAGAAGCTGATATCCGGCCCGGATGTTTTAACGCCGGTGCCGCAAAAGGTGCCGGAGGGGCGCTACCGGATTTTTGCCTTTATGGGGCCTGCTTTTCTCGTCTCGGTCGGCTATATGGACCCCGGCAACTGGGGGACGGACATTGCCGCCGGCTCCGATTTCGGCTACAAGCTTCTCTGGGTACTTCTACTTTCCAATTTGATGGCGATTTTGCTGCAGACCTTGGCTGCCAAGCTGGGGATTGTCACCGGCTTGACCCTGGCGGAAAACTGCCGCAAGCATTACTCCCGCCCGATGGCTTTGTTTTTGTGGTTCACGGCCGAAGCGGCCTGTATGGCCACCGACTTGGCCGAGTTTTTGGGGGCCGCTCTGGGGTTTTACATTTTGTTCAAAATCCCGATGTTCCCGGCTGCTCTGCTCACCGGTGTGGCGGTCTTTTTGATTTTGGCCTTGGAACGACTGGGTTACCGCAAGGTGGAGTACGCTATTTTGGGGATGGTGGCGACCATAGGCATCTGCTACGTCATCGAGGTCTGGTTGGCTAGTCCGGACTGGGGTCAGATTGCCTACCATACCTTCGTGCCACAGATCGACGGCAAAAGCATTTATGTGGCCATCGGGATGATAGGAGCCACGGTGATGCCCCACAACGTCTTTCTGCATTCCGGGGTGATTCAAACCCGTTTGTGGGCCAAGGACCACGCTTTCAAAAAGGATCTATTCCGATTCTCTTTTTTGGATGCCCTCTTTGCCCTGAACGGCGCCTGGTTTATCAATTCGGCAATGGTCATAATGTCGGCCGCCGTGTTCTTTCAAAATGGTATTCCGGTACAGTCTATTGAGGAGGCACACCAAACCTTGACTCCGCTTTTGGGGGGGCTTTCTTCGATGGCTTTTGCCATCGCCCTGCTTTGCTCCGGTTTGTCTTCGTCCGTCACCGGAACTTTGGCAGGACAAATTGTGATTCAGGGGTTTTTGAAAATTCGAATTTCACTCTGGATGCGGCGGCTGATTACGATGATTCCGGCTTTAGTCGTGATTTATATGGGGGTGAATTCCATCAAGGTTTTGGTTTTAAGCCAGGTGGTGCTTTCTTTTCAATTGCCGTTTACCATTATTCCCCTGATCCTGTTCACCCGCAAAAAGGAGATAATGGGAGAATACGCCAACCGCTGGTGGGTGAATATCCTGGCGTATGTTTCCGCCACTATCATCATCGGTCTTAATATCTATCTTTTGTATCAGATTTTTACCGGGGATTTTTAGGAAAGTCGGCATTCAAAGAAAAAAGGCGGGCTTGAAACCCGCCTTGGCCTAAACATTAATACAATTGCTTATGGGTGGACGGAAACGAAAATGCGTTCCCCTTTGGTTTCGTATTTCACCACGCCGGTGATTTTGGAAAAGATGGTCCAGTCCTTGCCGACCCCCACGTTTTCGCCCGGGTGAATGCGGGTCCCCTTCTGGCGGACCAGAATGGTTCCGCCCAAAACCGCCTCTCCGGCAAACCGTTTTACTCCCAATCTCTGGCCGTGAGAATCGCGCCCGTTTTTTGAACTGCCTACACCTTTCTTATGTGCCATAGTTTCTCCTCAAAATGGAACTCCCAATATAAGGTTTTCGACTGATTTTGCAAGAAGAAAAAGAAGCCCTTACAAGACGTTTCCATCCAGGAATCGCCGGATTGCTTCGGACGTTTGCTTGGGCTTTTCAATCATTGGCATATGCCCGCAGTCCGGAATAATCTCAAGGGTAACGTTTAAGAACTTGGCGGCCATTTGAGCCGCTTTCGGTGTGATGCGGCGGTCTTTTTCACCGGTTAGAACGAATTTGGGAAGATTTTCATTTAATTTGTATTTTGAATAGTCAAATCGGGAGTTGGCCTGCAGATCTTTCAATAGCACCTCCGGCCGGTCGAGCATGAATAAGCGCTGCTTCATGCATTCATGAACGAGTTCCTCCTTGGCATACAGCATCCGACAGATTTCCTCCTTGCTCGGCACTTGGGACGGTGGTAGGGAAGGAGGGGAAAAGCCGCTCGAAACCAAAACCAAGGCATCAGCCAAATTCGGGTTTCGGGATGCAAAACAAGTTGCGATTGATCCACCCATTGAATGGCCGACAAGAACCGATTTTGTGTTTGGAAGGAGCGAGGTGACGAAGCTTTTGACGATTTCGGCGTACTCCTCAATCGTATCACAGCCATTGCCGGAGCTCAAACCATGGCCGGGCAAATCAAGAGTTATGCAGCGGCGAGGGTGTAGTTGTTTAATCAGTGTCAGCCAGTTGGAATGCGCCCCTCCGGCGCCGTGGATGAATAAGAGTGGCGTTCCTTCAATTCCGCGCTCGAAATAAAAAAAACGCTGTCCGGAAAGCTCAAGGTGCGGCATTCAGTGAAGATAAAAGAATTTATTCGGCTTGCAGGTCCAAAGATTGCGGCTCTTTGGAAAAACGGAGATGCACTTTTTGTGAGGCCTTGTCGAAGTTTTCGGAGATGAAGCTTTTGTCCTTTTGCGTAAAACGCCAATTGGAACCTCCCAGATTGCCCCAATCGATTTTGCCGCTCGCTTCCACACCGACCGAATCGGGAAGCGTAAGCTCCAAATCGGCCCGGGACAAGCCTAACTCCACGATCAAATCTCTGGTTTTAGGTGCCAAGCGAATGGAAACGTCGTCGCTGGTGCCTTGCAGAGTCAGCTTTTCAAGTTGTAGGGAACGAAGATCGAGACGCGCCTCTCCGCGTCCGGTCTTGACGGAAAGTGAAACAGGTATCGAATCGAACACCGTAAGCTCCCAACCCCGGTCGCTAAAAGCCCGCCATCGGCCCAAGGGCCAGAACCAATCCCGATCGTAGATGGAGAGTTCAAGATTACCCCCTTCCTCGGTGGTTGAAATTTCCGGCCGGGCCAAAAGGTAATCAAAAACACCAGAAACAAAATGATTGGGATCCCCCGATAGATACAAATCGTTGGAGCGGAGTTTAAGATTCATTTCCAGCTTATTCCATTCCGGTTTTTTATCCAGTTGATATTCATACGAACTTTCGCGGCTGGAGCCATAGCGGGCGGCGGTAAAAAGGATGTACGCCAGAGGGCCCATTAATATCAACGTCGATAAATAAGCGACGGGGCGGAGGTTTTCAGAAGAAAAAATACGCTCCCAGCCCCAAGCAATCAAAAGCAGGGGCCAAAAGGTCAAAGCCACCCACCAGAAAAAGCTCCAGGAAAGACGGTCCAGATTCAGCAGCAAAAGAAAAGACCCGAGCCAAATGAGAAACAAGGCATTACGCAAAAGGCGCGGACTCATTGGGTCTCCCTCCTTTGTAAAATCAAAACCAAGCCCCAGAGGATCAGGAGCGCAGGCCAAAATCGCAGCAGGTTGATATCCCAAAGATTGTTGGCCAAAAAGGAAGCCCCAACAAAAAACAAAGCTAAGCCGAACACTAACTGTCCCGTCCGTTTATCCCGCGTCAAAAGCAATGCACCGAGGCCAATCAAGAGCAAAAGAAAAAGCAATCCAGCCGGTGCGTTCCAGCCGAAAGGCCAAAAGCAAAGAAAGGGGAGGGAAAAAAGAAACGCGAAAAACAAGATGAACATCAGCATCCCGATTCCAAACAAACACAGAATCATATCAGCCCTTCTTTTCCCCAGTTAGGGCCTTGCCCAAAAGCACGAGGCCAATCACAATCAAAACTGCTGGCCAAAACAAATGCCAATGGATATCGATAAAATTGTTAAATAAAAACAAAATGCCCAAGCCGACAAGAATAAAGCCGACTACCATCGAAGGATTATTAGGGCGAGTTGGATTTTGAGATGAAGCGGTCTCCGTCATTGGTGTCGAACCTCCTTCCGTGGCAGTTGAAGATAGGGTTTGGGAACTTGCAGGCGGTTTTGGAATGATAATGACGGCCAGAATGTAGCCGATAATCCCCGGCACTCCGCCGGTGGCCAAGCAGAAAACGATAAAGGCCAGACGCAACAGGGTGGAGTCCACTCCCAGATATTCCCCCAGCCCTCCCAATACACCGCCAATCCATTTGTCCTTTTCTGACCGGTACAGTTTGCGCATTTAAATCCCCGTCTGAAGGGTGCTTTGCGGTTCCTTTGGAAAAATGAATATCGCCACAATATCGAGCAGGGCCATCAAGCCAAAGCTGGCAATGGCCATCACAACAAAGACCAATCGGATCAAGGTGGAATCGACACTCAAATGTTCCGCCAATCCCCCCAATATTCCGGCCAGCTTGGCATCCTTCCGCGAACGGTACAGCTTGCCCATTTAACCCGCCACCGCCGGAGGGGAGGTCGGATTGACAGCCGGCGTCGGAAGGGTCAAGGGTTCTTTCGGAATTATAAGAATAGCCAAAAGATAGCCGATGATGCCAGGGAAGAAACCCGTGGTAAGGGTGAAAACAACATAGGCCAAACGGATTAGCGTCGGGTCCACCTCAAAGTATTCCCCCAACCCGCCCAAAACTCCGGCCAAACGGCAATCGCTGCGGGACCGATACAGTTTTTTCAAGCGCATCACTCCTGTCCGATTTTTAATTACGGTAAAACCTTTCGGAAGTTTCCAAAATCGGAATCAAAGTACGGTACGGTAAGTCGCCAAAAGAGGAGGGCTACTTTCCATCAGTTTTTTGCCTTTCCTTGTTGATGTTGGGAATCCGGTTCAAAATTTCCTCAAACTTCAACCCGGTCAAGGATTCAATCACAGGGGGGAGCTGGGCGATAATCTGGGTGACATCCCGGGTTACCTTGGATGCCCCTGCGCCGCCATCCCCGGAGTTGATAATCACAATCTTTTCTGTTTTGGACAAGGGTTCGGCAATCGCCCGGGCAATGTCCGGCAGTTTTTCTATCAGCATCTGGGCAATGGCGGCCTCGTTGTATTGCTTCCAGGCCTCTGCCTTTCGGGCCATTGCCTGCGCGGTCGATTCCCCCTGCGCTTTGATAATATCCGCATCCGCCAACCCTTTGGCCTTGTTGGCGTCCGCCTGGGCAAAGCCGGTCACCTTGGTCGCCTCCGCCTCCCCGGCCGCCTCGGTCTGCAACCGGTATTTTTCGGCCGCCGCCAAGGTTTCAATCCGGTAGCGTTCCGCATCGGCCGGTTTCTGGACGCTGGCGTTCAATTCCTTTTCACGGCGGGCGATTTCCTTTTCCTGCACTTCGATTTGCTTGGTTTTCTCCACTACCTGCACGGCGATTTCTTCTGCTTTCACCGCCTGGTTGGTTTTGAATTTCTGCAGGTCATAGGCGAGGTCTGCTTCGGCTTTCTTCTGGTTGACGGAGGCCGTGTATTCCGCCACCTTCATCTCATAATCCCGGTTCGATTCAGCCACTTTGGTATCCGCAATGTATTTGGCGGTCTGCCCTTCCTGATTGGCTTGGGCGGAACGGATGGTGGCATCCCGGTTGGCTTCTGCTTCCCCAATGACGGCGTTCTTTTTGACCTGCGCGATCTGCGGTTTTCCCAGCGCTTCGAGGTACCCCTGCTTGTCTTTGATATCCCGGATGGTGAAGGAGATGATGGTCAACCCCATGTTGGCCAGATCGGAAGCCGCCACTTCCTGTACTCGTTGGGCAAAGGCATCCCGGTTGGAATAAATTTCCTCCACGGTCATCGTGCCCAAAATGGCGCGCAGGTGGCCTTCCAACGTCTGCAGGGCTATGTTCATTATCTCCTGCTTTCCCTTGGACAAAAACTGCTCGGAGGCGGTGCGGATGGAAACGTCGTCCCCTTTGACTTTAATCTGGGCCACGCCGTCCACCAAAACAGGGACCCCCAGCTTGGTGTAAACCTCCGGTGTGGAGACGTCCAATGTAAAAATTTCCAGTGAAAGATGATCCACCCGCTCGAAAACCGGGATGACGAAGGTGCCGCCCCCTTTGACCAGCCGGTAGCCGACCGTGAGCTTGTTGCCGAAATCGTCTTTTATTCTGTGTTTAATGCCGGAAATGACCAGAACTTCGTTGGGGCCGACTTTGACGTAGCGCCGGGAAATAACGATGAAAAAAAGCATGATGACGACAATCCCGGCAAAAATCGCCAACGGCCAACTGATCCCTAAGCCCTCCATAAAGCCTCCTTATTTGGTGAAGACGCCCGAATTTCTCGTGAGATTGCCCATGGCGGGGAAGTTAAAAGAGGCGAAGGAGATTGGCAAGGGAGGAGAAATTGGGGAAGAAAATGTTCTCGACATTCAATCAAAATAAAAAAAGCGGAACCGAAACGGTTCCGCTTTTGTGCGATAACGAATTCTTGTTAATAATGAGCTCTCGGCAGATCGCCGGAGGAGTAAATCTCGATTACAAAGCCGTTGGCGTCCTCAAAACCATACTCGTGGCCGAATCCCCGGTAATGATGCTTGGATTTGTGCAGTTCGAACCCTTTGTTTTGTTTGGCTCCGAAGTAGTTCAGGTTTTTGATGACGGTTGGCTTGCCGGTGTTCTTGTCTTTGAAAGCGATCAATTCAACCATCCCGTCCGTGCCGTCGCCGATTTTCGCCGTGGCCAAATCCCCCTTGATTTCCCAGCTGATCGGCTTTTTGTCTAAAAAGGTCTCTTCAAATCTCAGGGGGTAAATGTGGGGAATGATTTTGGTGACGGCCTCGATTTGCGCCTCCGTGGTGGCCGGGTCAAAAGTAAAGGCCGCCCATAGTCCTGTGGTGTCGCCGAAATTGTCGCTCAAATCGCCGGAGACCCAGAATTTGACATCGGTGATGTCCACTCCCCCATAGTGGCCGGAAAGGACTTTGAAAGCGTTGTTGAATTGGCAGAAGTGCTTGTCCGGTGAGGTGTTGAAGTAACAGGGGCACATCAGCCGGCAGGAACAGGCCTCGATGATTTTGGCGTTTATGTTCCAGCTGTCAATGTCCGCGGCGTTGCGGACGCTGGGTCTTTTGTGCTGCGTTGTTGCCGCCCCGCCGGACGAAGATGGAGTCTTGTCTCCCCCGATTCCCAAACCGCTCATTTGGGTAACAGCGAGAAGAGTGGCTAGAAAGACCCTCACCGACTTGGTGTTGAATCCCGATTTTTTTGCCATAAATCCTCCTTTTCAACTTCGCTTGTTGCCTTTATTTAAAATACATACAATCCGATTGGGGTGTCAAGTTAAAAAACATGGAAGGTATAAGACGCAAAACCCATTGAAGCGCAGGGGGTTGCAAAAAATAGGGCGGGTATTTCACCCGCCCTGAGGGGTTTTTTATAGCGTTTTGTCTAATTGGCGGCGATTTCGCCGGTGGAGCTGATTTCAATGACAAAGCCGTTAGCGTCTTCAAAGCCGTAATCATGGCCGTTGGCTTTGTAATGATGCTTGGATTTATGGAGTTGGAAGCCCTTGTTGGACTTGGCACCGAAATATGTCAAATTGTTGATGACTGTGTTTTTGCCGGCGGCATCCTTGAAGGCGGCCAGCTCCACCATTCCCTCCGTTCCGTCGCCAATTTTGGCGGTGGCCTTGTCCCCTTTGATTTCCCAGCTGATCGGCTTTTTGTCCAAAAAGGTCTGGTCAAACTTCAAAGGATAGATATTGGGGATGATTTTGGTGATGGCGTCAATTTGTTCCTGCGTGGTGGACGGGTCGAAGGTGAAGGCGGCCCAAAGCCCGGTGCCGTCGCCAAAGTTCTCGCTCAAATCACCGGAAACCCAGAATTTCACCCCCGCCAGCTTGGTGTCGCCGTATTGGCCGGAAAGAACGTTAAACGCATTGTTGAATTGGCAGAAGTGCTTGTCCGGCGAAGTGTTGAAATAGCAGGGGCACATCAGCCGGCAAGAACAGGCCTCGATGATTTTGGCGTTGAAGCTCCAGGTGTTTTTGCCGGTTGTTTTCCCTTTGCCGCTGGACTGGGCAAAGGCGATAACGGCCGCCAGAAGCAGAGCGATTGCTATTGCGGTAAGTCCAAATTTCTTCATACTTCCTCCTTTAGTTTATGTTTTTTATTCCCTACCTGCAGAATTGAAAATAGTCAATCGTTGGGTAAATTGTCAAGTGACAGATGTCACAGTTTTCGAACTAAGAAAAGGGGCGTGACCAATCTGGGGCGCAGAAAAAAAATTATCGGATTTTCCTGCGGCGGTTGGCAACAAAATCCCAAAGGATGAACTCCCCCAGCCGGTCGGGGGTGGTAAAATAGGCCCGCCCTTTGTTCAACTCCGTCAGCTTCTCCACAAAATTTTGCAGGTAGGGATCGGAGGCGATCATAAAGGTGGTTATGGGAATCTTTCTTTTCCGGCAGATGACCGCTTCGTCCAGCGTGCGGTTGACGATGATGGGATCCAGCCCGACTGGATTTCGGTAAATGGTGCCGTTCGGGCGGATGATTACGGAGGGTTTGCCGTCCGTAATCATTATAATCTGCTTGTTGGGGTGCTTTTTCCGCCCCAGAATCTGCCGGGCCAGAATCAGCCCAGCTTTGGTGTTGGTGTGGAAGGGCCCAACGGAGGCGTACGCCAGCTCCTTGAGGGGAACCTCC
Organism: Verrucomicrobiia bacterium; assembly: GCA_035574275.1. Taxonomy (NCBI): domain Bacteria; kingdom Pseudomonadati; phylum Verrucomicrobiota; class Verrucomicrobiia; species Verrucomicrobiia bacterium. The sequence goes on along the minus strand of DATLYY010000033.1, from coordinate 8,278 downwards.
TTGGCGTTGTCCCCAAACAGCACAACGTTTAAACTGTCCTTGGGGTATTGGGTCATTATCAGCTCGGTCAAAGCCATTGCCACCTGTTTGGCGGGAGTGATGCGATCCTCGCCGTACAGAATCATCGAGTGGCTGATATCCAAAAGCAAAACAGTAGCGCAGGAAGAGACCGATTCGGTTTCAAAAACCTCCAAATCCTTTTCTTCAAAAGCGAAGTCGGAACCCAAGCCGGCCCTCTGGATTACGTTTTTGATAGAAGCCGGAAAATCGATGTTTTCCGTCTCGTCGCCGAACTCGTAGGGGCGCTTTCCCGGTAGCTGCTCTCGGGTGCCGCCTCCTTCGCGGGGGATGGGATGGTTGCCGACCCCCCCTTTTTTCAGGTTGGAAAAAATCGCCTGAAAGGAATCCTGCCGGATTTTCCGTTCCCCTTTAGGAGTCAGGGAAAGCCTGTTTTTGACTTTTTGAAGATACCCCTCCTCCCCCATCTGGTTGACGAAATCGTCCAGGTTGAAGCCCTTGTCCAAATACCCCTGTTTCTGGAGCACTTTCATGTACCGCAGGACCTTTTCGACATCCCCCGAGGAGGCCAGAGCGAGATAGTTGAAAAGCTTCAAAAGCTCGGCGAAATCCTTCAGTTTGCGAACCGCTTCCGGGTCGTATTTCGAATAACGCACCCGCACGTCAGTCGGCCCCCTCCATGTCCTTCAGCATCGTCGCCAGAACGTCCGAATAGCGGTACGTTTTTTCCAGATGCTCCTTGGCTATCAGGTTGTGCTGGTGCAGTCCCTCCAGGATCATTTCCATCACCAGAGCCTCTTCTTCAGGTGACGAGGTTGGAAAATGTGCGGCAGCCAGCTTTTTCAACCCCTTGACCTTGTGTAGCGTCGCAGAATATTCTTCGAACGGCGACTCGTCGGACAGCTCGATCTGATGCCGGTTGGAAAAGTAGCTCAAAACTTCCGAATAGGTGTAATCTTCCTCTTCGACGGTTTGCTTGGGCTTCCGCGGGGGGGGAAAGTGGGCCAAAAACAGTTCCTTGACCGCCCGGCCGACCAGATTGGCGGCGATGGCGCCCGCCCCCTCCTGCTCTCCTTCGTACACCAGTTCGATTTTGCCGGAAATGGAGGGGAGCGCCGCGTACAGGTCGCAGATTCTCGGAAACAATTTTTTGTCGCCCGTTTTGAGCGCCCGGCGCTCCATGTTGGAGACGATGTTTTCCAAGGCAGAAATCGAGAGCCGGGCCGAAACGCCGGAGGACTGATCCACAAATTCGCTTTTACGGGCGGCGAAGGCAATCCGCTCAATGGCGGACTTGTAAAAGTCCGGCAATTCCAGTTTGCCCCCGCGCTCGGTCCAGGCCTCCTGTTCCGTGATTTTTAAGGCATCCTCCACGGAGGCCGGATAATGGGTGGTAATCTGCGAGTCAATGCGGTCTTTGAGCGGGGTTATGATGTTACCCCGGTTGGTGTAATCCTCCGGATTGGCTGAGAAGACAACCAGAATGTCGAGCGGCATCCGCACAGGAAAACCCTTTATCTGAAAGTCCTTCTCCTCGAGGATATTCAAGAGTCCGACTTGGATGCGGGGCTGCAAATCCGGAAGTTCATTGATGGCGAAAATGCCCCGGTTCGTGCGGGGGATGATGCCGTAATGAATCACTTCCTCGCTGGAAAAATCCAGCTTCTCCCGCGAGGCCTTAATCGGGTCGATATCGCCGATCAAATCGGCGATGGAAACGTCCGGGGTGGCCAGTTTTTCCTGAAAGCGTCGGTCGCGGGGGATCCAGGTAATCGGAAGCTTACCTCCCATTTCTGACGAAACGCGACGGCAGCGGGCGCAGAAGGGTTGAAAGGGATTGTCGTTCACCGGGCAGCCATCAATGGCGGGAACGAATTCGTCCAAAAAGCCGGGGAGCTGGCGCAGGATGCGGGTTTTGGCTTGGCCGCGCAGCCCCAGCAAAATGAAGTCGTGCTTGGCCAGAAGCGCGTTGACCAACTGGGGAATCACGGTCTTTTCGTACCCAACGATGCCCGGGAAAAGCTCCTCTTTGCGTTTGAGCCTCAATATTACGTTCTTGCGGATTTCCTCTTTGACCGGCAAGGCTTGATACCCGGAATCTTTCAGTTCCTTCAGGGTGCTCGGGCGTTTTTCCATTTTTTCTCCTTCTTAAACTACCCGGCCAAATCTAATTAAAGCCAACCTAAATTCCAAACCGGAGGTTACCCTTTTATCTATTCGGCATTTTTTCTATACTCTCCCCATGCCGGAATTGCCGGAAGTGGAAACGGTCGCCGCCGGGCTGCGACATTCAATCATCGGCCAGCGGATTGTTTCGGGGCGGCTTTTGACCAAACAGCTTGTTCGGGTCAATCCGAAAGACTTCTCCGGAGTGGTTTCCGGGAAAATCATCCGGTCCGTGAACCGGAAAGGAAAACAAATCGTCATCGGGCTTTCGGGCGGATGGGTTCTTTGGGTGCATTTTATGATGACCGGAAAGCTCTGGCTGCTTGAACCGGGCGAGCCGGAGACGAAGTTCGATGGGGCGGTTTTCGAACTTCAGCCCCTGGGAAAAAAACTGGTTTTTTACGATCAGCGGCGGTTTGGACGGCTGAAGCTTTTGCGGGAGGAGGAACTGGGCCAGCTGAAGGAATTCGCCCGATTGGGGCCGGACGCCTTGGAGGTTTCCGTCCAAGAATTTGTTTGGCGGTTGAAGGGACGGAAAAAAAACCTGAAGGCCCTGCTTTTGGACCAGACGTCTGTTGCCGGATTGGGAAATATTTACGCCGATGAGTCCTTGTTTCTGGCCCAAATTCATCCGGTGGCGATTGGTTCCCGACTATCAAGCGAACGATTGTCAGCCCTGTACGCCGCCGTGCGGAAGGTATTGACTCGCGCCATTCAGGCCGGGGGAAGCTCCATCCGGGACTACTCTGCCTTGGACGGCCGCCGGGGATATTTTCAAATCGAGCACCGGGTATACCAAAGAACCGGCTTCCCCTGCCTGATTTGCGGTCGAACCATCAAACGGATTGTGGTGGCCCAACGCTCCACCCATTTTTGCTCTCATTGCCAAAAAAAATGATTTACGGGCAGGGAGGGGGGATGCCCAAAAAGACCCGGTTGACGGCTAGAACCACGTCCGCCAACTGCAAAATCCCGTTGCAGTCCAGATCGGTCCGGTTCAAAGAGCAGTCGCCGGTCATCAGGAAAACGCAGTTCAATTCCAGCACGACATCGGCCGGAGAAAAGAAACCGTCGGCATTCACGTCCCCTTTGGCGGAAACCAAACGGCGATAGATGTTTTGGGCGGTTTGTGTGTAGGTTTTCAGGCTGTCCAGTGTCGCTGCGGCCACAAGGGCGAAGGCGAGCTTGACCGAATCTCCTGGCAAAACCGTAAAAGGGCCTTTGGCCGCCATTAAGGCAGCATCTGTTGCGGTGGCGATAGCCGTGTCGATGGTGCCGGAGGTTAAAGCCTGCCATTTTTCTGCCAGCGTAAAACCGTCCGCAATTCCGGGAAAGATACGAACGGCTTTGAAGGTTGAAAGCCCGCCCGTGTCGGCGCTGGCAATCCCCCGGTAGGCCGGGGCGGATTCATGATATTCGTAGCCCAAGTGCAAATCTCGTTCAAAGCCCGCCTTGTCCCCTAAATAGTTACCTAATTCATCGAAAAAGTTGAAATCAAAGAATAGGCCAGCGTAAAGGCCGTTCCAAGTCGAAACACTCATATTTTTCAACGTGTATTCCAAAAGCACGAAATTGTCTTGCCCGGCACTGTCGAAGCTGTAACTTTTTTGGGCCGACACGAGCCCGAAAGGATTTTTGGCTAGGCGGTCGTCAAAGATGGAAAAGCTTTCCGTGCCGCCCGAAAGCCCCTGTTCAAAGACTTGCAGATTTCCCCCCACGTGCACGGCAAAATCTGCGTCCGGTGCCTGTATGATTTGGGGAAAACAACAAAATTCGTTGGATGCAGTGTTGGAAACCATTGAATCGTTCAAACCGGCCATAAAGGACCCCTCGAACAGGCGACTGACTTTGATTTCGGTTTTTCGTTCGAACCCCAACCCCTCATCGAATCCAGGCAGCGAACGCGCTTCCAAGCCCCCCCCCTCAAAGCCGTATGTACCGAAGTTGGAAAGGGTAAATTCCACATTGCCGTTGCGGTGGTGAAACAGATTCTTTTCCAACCGTTCCCCTACTGTAAAAGTGAGGTCCAGCGTTTGATTAAATCCAGCGTTGCCAATAAGTTTCAAAGTAAGCCGAAAGCTTTCCCCCCGCGCCAAGCCTGGTACGAGTTGAATGCGAAAAGATTGACCGGAATTGGTGGCCAGCCCCCAAGGCCCAAGGTCGCCGAAGAAAGCAGAGTCCGCAAGCACCGTACTTTTGGCATCAGCGGAGGAGAGCCGGCCGAAAAGCGCGAAAGCGGTATCGGTACCATTGTTAGTCAAAGCTAAAAAGATGTCAAAGGTTCCGCCTGCAAAGGGTGCCCGGCCGGTCGAATCAGCGATGCTGTCCCGCTTCACATATACATGAATTCCGGAATTGGGTGGAATTAGGGAAAGTGCTTTGGGAATGTTGATAAGCCCGTAGCCGGAAATAGTATCGGGGCCGGGGGCTTCGACATCTGTGGCGGACATCGCTAGGGCCCATTTAATGGTGTCCACCGTGGCGTTGGGATTGTACTGCCGCAAAAGGGCAACGGCCCCGGCCACATGCGGAGCCGCCATGGAGGTCCCTGTCAACGTCCCAAACTGGTTGCCGGCAAAGGCGGAATAAATTGCTGTTCCCGGGGCCACCACTTCGGGTTTCAAGCTGTCCGGTCCGCAGAGGGTCGGGCCGATACAGGAGGATTTGGGCACCATGCCGATGAAACCCAATACTGAGTCGGGGTTCAGGGAATCGACAGTCAGGCTGTCGATATCGTAGTTGCCCACCGCAAAGCTGGAAAAAGGAGTCGTCCCTCGGTCGGCGGGGTTGCCGATACTGCGGGAGGAGACGTGGGTGCGGTTGCCGGCGGCAAAAACAACCACCGCACCGGCCGCTTCCAAATTGTCGATCGCCGGCCAAAAGAACGGATGGCAGGCCAGATTGCTGCCGCCGCCGAAAGTCGGATAGACCCAGGAATTGTTGACAGCATCGGGCACATCTTCCACCGTGTTGGGGTTACCGTCCGGGTCGGCGGCCCACTCCAGAGCATCCAGAATGCCGCTTCCGTTGGCGCCGTTGTCAATAACGGCGGCGGAAATCCACTCCGCTTCCGGCGCCACGCCCAGAGTATCGACGAAGATGGTAGTATCCGGGCCGCTTATGCTGGTGATGGCCGTGTCCAGCCCGCAAATAATTCCCATTACGTGAGTGCCGTGGTGGCGGTCTATCAGATAAATGTGCGGAGATGGGAGATTTTGCACGGGGTCGAACCAAGCTGCTTGGTGGCTGACCCCCGGGCGGCGGCCGCGCCAGCGGGACTTCAAGGCTCGGTGATTGCCGTCAATACCGACATCCAATGTGGCGACCAGCCGTCCCTTTCCGGTCAGGCCCCGTTTCCACATCTGCCGGCAGCCGATAGCCACCAGATTGGGCTGTGCCCGGCCGGAATCCGTTAGAGTCGAGGGAATAAAAGTGAGGGGCGCACTCTGTTCGACGGGAGTCACGAGAGCCAATTTTGGGTTTTCGAAAATTTCGGTGACGTCGTTCCGTTCGGCCAGTTTCAGTAACGCCTCTTTCGTGCACCGGACAAAGAGGTAGTTGTCAATCCAGTAGCTTTTGAACTCGAATACCCGCCCGGCCGTTTTTTCGGCGGCAAGCTGTTCCAGCAATTTTTTTTGTGAGGTTGCCGCCGTTTCCCTCAATTTTGTGACCACCTCCGCATGCAGCTTCTGGCGGGTGGCCTCCGGAAGCGACGCTTTCAAAACTCCAATTGGTGCGCGGTTTTTTACAACCAGAAAGGCCTCGATAACCCCTTGCATAGGAAGCGAATCCAGTTGCGCTTGAAGCTCGGAACTCAAGATCGCCTTGGAATAAGCGGCAGAAGGGGTTAGAAGCAAAAAGATTACCAGAAGCTGTTTCATCTCAATAGGTTACTGCGAATTTTATGCCCGTTTTAGCATGGGAAGGGTGTGCCCAAGAAGACTTTGTTTTGCAGCGTGATTACATCGGATGGAGACAACCAACCGTCGCAGTTGACATCTGCGAAACAAAGGTCACAGTATCCTGTCCCCGAAAATACGCAACCAAGCAGAAGAGCTACGTCGGCTGGACTTAAATTCCCATCTCCATTCATGTCTCCTTTCGCGTAAGGGCAGGGTAGAGGGAATCCGTATACGAACGTACCGCTTGGGCCTGAAAAAATGAAGTCTGCTTTACCGTCACCGCTTACATCCCCTGTTCCAGAACCCGAGTGTCCTGTTCCGTCTTTTCTGAAGAGAGGAGCTCCATTCAAGCCGGAGTAAAGAACAGTTGTCCCGTAAACATATTCTCCATCAGGGGGAAGATATTCAAGCGGTGTGCCTATCATAAAGTCATCTCTTCCATCAGCGTTAACGTCACCTGCCCCGGCGACCAACCAACCAAGTTGTTCTTGTTGTGAAAAGCCGTTTATTTGATATATTAAATTTCCAGTTGCACCTGAGTATACGAAGGCTGAACCTGCAGCCCCAAAAGCCCCTGGAGGGTTGCTACGTGGAGCACCTACAATGAAGTCTGACCTCCCATCTCCATTTACATCACCAGCGCCAGCTACAGAAGAGCCAAAATCCATAATTTGAAAGGAAGAACCGTTTTTTTGATATAACAAGGTACCTGTGGCTCCAGAATAAACGTAGGCTGAGCCGTCGTCTGGCCATTCGGGACCACCTACATCAGTCCAAGGGGATCCGATGATAAAATCCGGTCTGCCATCCCCATTTACATCGCCGGTACCTGCCACTGAATAACCTAAATTGTCACGGAAGTTACCGTTTGGGTCCGCGAGAGTTGTTCCATCAATACGATAGAGCAAGTTTGCGGCAGCACCGGAATAAACAAAAGCAGAGCCCGCATTCGCGAAACCATTAACAGCCGTACCGGGTGCTCCAACAATGAAGTCGGCTTTGCCATCTCCATTAACATCTCCTATTCCGTCAACCGACCAACCGAAGTGATCACCCGCTGCATTGCCTTTGAGCAAGTAAAGCAGAGCGCCAGAAGCACCGGAATAGATGAAAACGTATCCAGAATCACCAGTATAACCTGCATAAGGATGTACTGCTCCCCTTTAGTCAAGCGGCCTGATATGGAGTCATCGGGCTGAGGTTATAGGTTTTCTCGAACCTGTTCGGCGGCTGGTAGCCCAGGGCCGAGTGCAGGTAGGTTTCGTTGTACGTTTCGATCCAGCCGTTCACCGCCTCCGCCAGATCGGTTTCTCCCTTCCATTCTCGAAGCCAGACCAATTCCTCTTTTAGGGTGCGCATCATCCGCTCGGTGTCGGCATTCCCTCGGGGGTTGTTGTAACAGGTGAAGGCTTGGCGCACGCCCAAGCGGGCGCAGCCCCGCATAAACCCCAGGGAGGCGGGCTGGCTGCCGTTGTCGGACATCAAGGAGAGCTCCTCCGGCCTCCGACTGTCCGGAAACTGCCGGTTCAACGCGCGCCGCAAGGCCAAAAGCCAGTCCGGGCCGGTGGCCCGCCGGCCGGTGTGGTGGCCGACGATTTTCTTGGTGTACCAGTCCAAAACGAGCACCAAATAGACCCAGCCGGTTTCCGTCATCACCTTGGTCAGGTCGATGCCCCACCACTGATTGGGCCGGGTAGGCCGGGGTTTGGGACGATGGGAGACCCGCCTGGCTTTCAGCTTCCGGTCCGGCTTGACCAAAAGCCCCTGTCGCTGCATCATCCGGTAGACCCGCTTTTTGTTCACTCTCAGCCCGTCCACAAAGCGCAGGTGCGCCCAGATTCGCCGGTACCCCCAAAAGGGATGCTCTCCTTTTAGCTGTTGAACGCGTTCCAACACCCCCCGGTTGCGAGCCGCCACAGCTTGCGAGGGCGGGCGCCTCACCACCCCTCCCCGTCGGTTTTTTTTAGCTCCATCGTCAACTCCCCCACCAACGCCTTCAACCGGGCATTCTCCCGCAAAAGACGTTCCTCCCGACCCCCCTGTTTCCGAACCTCAAACACCCGGGCCGCCTCCGACAAGAACCGGTCCCGCCATTGATAATAGAGATTCTCGCTGATTTGATACTCGGCGCACAATTCCGAGGCCGGACGCCCCCGCAACCCCTCCAAAACTACTTTCGCTTTGGTCTTGCC
>DATLYY010000032.1 GCA_035574275.1 Verrucomicrobiia bacterium | reverse complement strand
TTCTTCATCCGCCGCCACTACCGCAAAGCGGCCGCCGCGCTGTCCAAACTGTACGCCAGCCTGGGGGAAATCCCTTCCGGGCCGGATGTCGCGGTTCCGCCGCTCGACCCCAAAAAGCCGACCGCCGTCGTTTTGGTCGCCTCCTATGGCGTGGTCGGCATTCACACCGTGCTAAACATCTTCCGGACTTTCCCCGGCCACTTCAAAAACCTCGTGTTTATCTCGGTGGGAGTCATTGATTCCGGTTCTTTCAAAGGGAGCGAAGCCGTGGAGGCTTTGCAAAAGGAAACCGAAGGGGCGCTCCTGAAATACGTGGAACTGGCAAAAAAATTAGGCATTCCGGCAACCTACCGGATGGCCATCGGCACGGATGTCGTCGAGGAGGCGGAAAAGCTCTGCCTGGAAGTGACTCAAACTTTTCCGCAGGTGACCTACTTCGCCACCAAGGTGATTTTCCAGCGGGAACGGTGGTATCACCGGCTTTTGCACAACGAAACCGCCTACGCCATCCAAAGGCGGCTGCAGTGGGATGGGAAGACGATGGTGGTCATCCCCGCCCGGGTTCGTTAACCTCCTTTTGCCATCATTCCCGCTTCTCTAAACGTAGAGTAATCGGAGGTTTGATGCGGCGGCTTTTGGTGCTTCTGGTTCCCCTTGCCTTGGCGGGTCCGGCTTCTGCCTTTGCAAAAGGGCAAAAGGGTGATTTTGCCCTCACGGTGCAGGGGGGCGGTTTCGGCAACCTCGAAGACCGGTTTTTCAAAAGCCTGTCTTTTGTGACAAGCGGCGGACTGGAATATTACCCGCTAAGTCCGGTAAGCGCCGGCCTCCAGTTCCAATTTTCCCCCAAAGGCACGTTTGGCGGCCCGGTAACCTTGGGCGTCGGCTCGGTGGGCGGTTCCGGCTCCCGCCGTTCCGACCGGCTTTTCCAAACCATCCTCTTCGTGCGGCCGACTCTGACCGTAAGTTCGGGTCTAAAGTTTTTCGCTTTGGCCGGAATTTCCCTCGCCAAAGTTACCCGGACATCCGATGGAACAGTTGTTCCACTCGGCTCGGATGGTTCGGAAGAGGAAGGCAGCAAGGTTGGCGCCAAATTCGGCGCCGGCACTTGGATACACCTCCGCTCCAATACGCACTTAAATATCACCGCCGCCTACGACACCCAGCCGCAAAAACTGTTTTCCGCGCAAGCCGGATTGACGTTTTTCTTTAACCCCTTTTTGCAAAAAACAGACCCGCCGGAAAATTAGCGATGGTCCATACTTTTCCCTTTTTCCGGCAACCGATTGGCTTGCCGGCGGGTATCAGAAAGTATAAAGGAGGTAGGTTATGAAGAAAAGATTAATGGTTTTCAGCTTGGGGGTTCTTTTTGTTTTAGGTTTGGTAGCGAATGCCGATGCCCGCATCCGGCGGGGCGGGGCGTACGGAAACCCGCAAGGGAAGGTCTTCTTTTCCACTCATCTGGGCGCCTTTGTGCCGACCAACGAGTTCGGCGATGTGGCCCGTACGGGCATCCGCTGGGGGGCGGCGATGGATTTTTACCCCTCGCCGGATGCCTCCATCGGGTTTGATTTCGGTTTCGGCGAAGCGGATGCCAAGGACTTTATGGTTCGGCGGGAAGAAACCCGCTGGGACAACATTGTCGGCCAGCCGGTGCAAATTCAGAGCTTCAACTACCGCAGCTACCGGCTCGGAGTCAACGGGCGTTACAACATACCAACCGGAACGAACGTTACACCGTATTTGGAAGCCGGCGTGGGGGCCTATTGGACCCAGCGCCGGGTCAACGGCTTCACCACGGCAGGCGGGCCCTTTTTCGAGTTCTCGGAACGCCGCACCACCAGCACGGCCGGCAGCAATATGGGACTGGGTCTGAATGCCCAAATGGGACGCCGCACGAATATGTATGCCGGTTTCCAGTTTCACCAGTTTTTTGAGGACCAACTGGACGGCATCGACAATTTCGCCTCGTTCACTTTCGGGCTGGGCATCGGCCTCTGGCCATAGGTTTCTTTTTTGCGGTTTCCATCGGGGCCGCTCTAAAACCGGAGCGGCCTTCTTTTCTTGGATGGTTTTCTTGACAAGCGTCCCGTTGCTTGTTTGATTAAAAGGCGATGAAAGGAGGGTTCTCCATGAATAAAAAGATGTTGGTTTTGGCAATCTTTCTGATTGGGCTTCCCGCCATTCCGGCCTTGGGGCAGAACAACCGCCATCACATCGGGCTGGTTTTGGGATATGCAAAATTGATCGATGACGACGTCAAGCCGCTCGGGTACGATTTTTCCAATTCGGGCCACGCCGCCTTGACCTACCGCTATTCCGTTACTCCGAATATCGACCTCGCGGTGGAGGCGCGCGGCACCGCCAGCACGCAGGAAGTTAGCGGAAATGATTTGAACCTTCTCAACTCCTATTTCGGCCCGGGGGTGCGGGTGGTTGCGCCCCAAAACAACCTGAAGCTCTTTCTGCAGGGAAATTTTTACTTCGTAAGTGAAGAAGTGGAGACGGTTTCTGGAAATACCACCACAACCGTAAGCGAAGATGGCGTGGGATTTGGCGTCAACGGCGGCGTGGATATCCGCTTGGGGCGGCTTTTGTCGTTGCCGATAGAGGTCAACTTCCTTTATGCCAAACCGTCGGACAACATTTCCGGATTTGGCCTTTCCGCCGGCCTCAATTTCAACTTTGGCATGATGCCGTAAGCGCTTTTTGGACAACGGGGTATTGAAGGCCGCCCAGCCGGGCGGCCTTCTTTTTTTGGCCTAAAGTACCCCCCCGTAATGCCGATAATTAATCCGGGGGCTTACATACGCCCAGAAAGAAGGAGGAGCAATGAAGAAGTTAGTTGCATTAGCCGCTGCATTCATGCTTTTGGGGGCTTTTGCGGCCCAGGCGGCGCCGCGTAAGGAAAGCCCCAGGCCGCGGATCAACCGCGCTCCGGCATCGGGCCTGGCCCAGCACAAGGGCTGGTTTGCCATCGTGCCGAAGCTCGGCTTTGTGGTTCCGACCGGCGACTACGGCGACGTTTCCAACAGCGGTTTCCGCTTCCAGGGAGCGGCCGAGTACTACATTCGAAACGACTGGACCATCGGCGTCTCCACCGCCTGGGCCCAGACCAGCGCCTCGGACGACAGCAAAACGGCCGCGGAAGCGGCTTTGCCTCCGGGTGGGGACATTTCAAGCTGGAAGTTCCGCACGATGCAGTTTTCCGGTTACGCCCGGCATCTGTTCGCCACCGCCTCGCCGAAGATTTCTCCCTATGTTTCCGGCGGGCTGGGCATCTACAATACCAAGGGTTCCGCTTCCGGCACCGGCGCCACGCAGGCCGAAATTGACGTCGCGACCGGCTCCGGCTCCGGCGAAACGAACCTCGGTTTCAATCTGGGAGGCGGCGTGCTCTGGGGTTTGACGCCGACCGTCGGGTTGAACCTCGGGATGACGTATCACAACGCCTTTTCCGACCCGGCCACCAACTATTTCGTTTTCAACGGCGGATTGAATTTCTTCTTCAACGCCGGCCGTTAAACCTCTTTAGGAGAGGGGAAGGCCGTCCGACCAATCGGTAGGGCGGCCTTAGTTTTTTTCCCGGAAGGGTAGGCCGGAACCCCCGCTCCGGCAATATTTACGTTGTGTCGGAAGTTGCTCCCGACACACGCGCATCAGAAACAACTTCTTACGCGGCCGAAAAGCTATTCAGGTTTCTTCGCCCCATCGGCCGATTATTCGCCGCCAGGTCCGCTTGATTAGCACCGGCGGCGCCTCCATTTCGACCACCTGCTTGGAGGGGGAAACCAAAACCGCCGCGCCGAAAAAATTCTCCTCCCCCGGCGCCACATAGCGCAAATCATCCCATCGGACCAGCGTGGAATCCCCTTGATGGTAAAGTGACAGGTAGGGGAAACGGGCAAACTTCAGAAAAACGGTGGCCAGATAGGTCTCCTTGGCCGCCGCCACAAATTCGTTCTCCGGCACCTTGGCGTATTTTGCCCCCGGATAGGGGCGGTCCTCGAAAAGTGAGACCTCCCCCTGATAGAAATTGCCGTCGGTCTCCACCACGTAGCGCCATTGCCAGAATCCAAAAAGGCGCGGATAAATGCCGTAATCTTTCACCCGCTCGTACGCCGCAACCGGCGGCGAGGCCAAAAGCTTTTTGGCCGCCAGCTCGTGCGACCCCAGCCGCAAAAGAATATAGGCCGCAAAAATGGAAAGGGCCGTAATCCCGCTCGTTTTCCATTTTCCAAGTGACTTCCTTCCCCAAATCAAACAAACTGCAAAAACGAGCCAGAGCAAAGGATCGACGATAAACACCAAGTCCCAGGCGAATTTTTTCTCCGTGAAGGGCAGCAGCGCGCAGGTGGGGTACGGATTGAGCAAATCCAGAAGCATGTGGCCGTAACTGGCCAAAAGCGCCAAAAGAAAAATCCATTTGAACTTCTGCCCCACGAAAAGCCAGACCACGGCGGCCACGACTAACGCCTCCAAGGGCAGCCCGGCGACGGAGTGGGAGAAACCGCGGTGTTCATCAAAGTATTTCGCCGCCCCTTCGAGGCGGTAGATGAAATCGGCGTCCGGCAGATTGGAAGAAACCGCCGCCGTCCAAAAGGCGGCCTTGCGGGAGAGTTTCTCTTCAAACAACCTCCCCACCGCCGCCCCGAACAGGGTGTGGGTTAAATTATCCATCGTATCTTTTTGATACAAAAAAACCCCGCCCAAAAGTTTTGGCGGGGGCTTTTTTAGTCAACCCGTTCAAAACCGATAGCCCAATCGTATTCCCAGAAGTGTGCCCCCGCCGTTGGCCGGGCCAATAACCCCCGCCTTGTCTTCCGAACGGAAGTCCCGGATGGCTTCGAAAACAAAAAAGAAATTGTAGGGGAGCCGGGCCTGCGCGCCGACCTCAAGGTAGAGCCCGGAAAAGCTTTCGTCAAACTCCGCCACCTGGCTTTGGTTGACGGTGGTGTAGGAAGTGTCGTAGGCAAACTGGTCATCCAGAATGGTGTCCGTCACCACCGCCACGGAATCCCCCCGTCCTTTGCTGGAGCCGAAACTGCCGCCGATGCCAAAGAAGGGGGAGAAAGCCGCCTCGCGGAACGGATGAAAAGCCGCTCCAATCCGGAAGCCGGAGGTGCGCAGATACGCGTTGACCGCGGTGGAGGTGTTCGTAAGCTTTACCGAATCCACGGCGCCAAAATCGGGATAAAACGTCGTTTGGTTAAATTCATCCCCGCCCCGGTTCCATTTCTGCATCCGCTCAAACCCGGCCTTTATATCCAGCACTTTCCATCCATAGACCACCTGCCCGGAGAAACTGGCCGGGTTGTGGTCAAAATAATGGGAATACCGGCCGTCTTCCGGAAAATAGCCGCCGACACCAAAGGAAACCTCCAGCGGAATCCGCTGCGCTTGGACAAAGCCGGTCAATGCCAATAAAAAAAATCCGGACAGCAATATTTTTCTCATCATCCTTCCTCCCATACCCCTTCTACTACGCTCGGCCGGCTCAAAAGGTTTAATATTTTTGCAGGTTTTTCAAAGGGGAATTTTATGCTATTTATGAAAAGCGATGTCCAAATCCCGGGCCGCTTTCACTTCGTCCAGCCGCCCCACCGGCGTGGTATGGGGGGCTTTTTTGACTTTTTCCGGGTCGGTTTCCGCCTCCTTGGCGATTTGAATGAAGGCGTCCGCCAGATAATCGACGCTTTCCCGGCTTTCCGTTTCGGTCGGCTCAATCATCAAGGCCTCCGGCACAATGAGCGGAAAATAGGCCGTGGGGGCGTGCACGCCGAAATCCAGAAGCCGCTTGGCGATGTCCATCGTTCGCACGCCTTTGGCCTTTTGCCGGTTGCCGGAGAGCACAAATTCGTGCTGGCAGAATCCGGGATAAGGAACGTCATAGTAATCCTTGATCCGGGCGAAAAGATAGTTGGCGTTGAGGATGGCGTTCTCGGAAACTTCGGAAAGCCCCTCCGCTCCCAGCGTGCGGATGTAGGTGTAGGCCCGCACCAAAACGCCGAAGTTGCCGAAGGCCGAATGCACTCGGCCGATGGATTTTTTGCTTTCCGTAAAACGGTACCAATCCTTCCCCTTCTTGTCGATTTTCTCCACCCGCGGATTGGGAAGATACGGTTCGAGGAATTTTTTGACCCCCACCGCCCCCGCTCCCGGGCCGCCGCCTCCATGGGGTGTGGAAAAGGTTTTATGCAAATTGAAGTGGACGATATCAAAGCCCAAATCACCGGGTTTGACGATACCCATTAAAGCATTCAGATTAGCGCCGTCCATGTACATCAGCCCACCCGCTTCATGGACAAAGCGGCAAATATCCAGAATATTCCTTTCAAACAAGCCGAGCGTGTTTGGGTTGGTCAGCATCATCCCGGCGGTGCGCTCGGAAAGCGCCTCTTTGAGCTTTTCCAGACTGACCCGCCCGTCCGAACCGGAGGCAATCTGCACGGTCTCGAAACCGGCCGTGGTTACCGAGGCGGGATTGGTGCCGTGGGCGCTGTCCGGGATTATGATTTGATTTCTTTTTCGGTCTTTCCGCTCGCCGTGATGGGCGCGCATAAGCAAAAGCCCGACCAGCTCCCCCTGTGCCCCGGCGGAGGGCTGCAAGGTGACCGCATCCACCCCGCCGATTTCCGCCAGAAAACCAGCCAGTTCATGCATCAGTTTCAAAGCTCCCTGCACGTCCTCTTCGGACGCCTCGGGATGGATTTCAGCAAAACCGGGCAGCCTTGCCGCCTGTTCGTTCACTTTCGGATTGTATTTCATCGTGCAGGAACCGAGCGGATAAATCCCCTTCTCGATGTGGTGATTCAAAACCGAAATCCGGACAAAATGTCGCATCACATCGATTTCCGCCGCCTCCGGCCAGTCGAGTCCGCCTTTCCGCTCAAATTGGGAGGGCAGCCGCTCCGGCTCCGGCACATCCGTTTTGGGCAGGGACACCCCCTTCCGCCCCGGGGAAGAGAGTTCGAATATGGTCGGTTCGACTATCGTATTCATACCTGTCCCGCCGCTTCCAGTTTCCGCTCCGGCGCTATTCCGCTACCGGTTTGCGGGCGAAAAAAACTCATCCCCTCGGCAAGGGATTCGATATCCGCGCGCAGTTTCTTTTCAGTTACGGCGATCAACAACTGATTCTTTCTTTTCTTGTCATACTTGCCCAAATCGATTCCCGGAACGATGTTTGATTTCCGCAAACGGGAAACAACTTTCGAAGCCGGCACGGGCAGCTCCAGCGCAAACTCCTTGAAGAAGGGCGCCGAATAAACCCGCTTGAAACCTTTGGACTCAAGCAGCGCGGCCGTGTAATGCGCCTTGGCATAGGAAAGCCGCGCCATCTGCAAAAGCCCTTGTTTGCCGACCAGCGACATAAAAACAGTGGATAGGGTGGCCATAAGTCCCTGATTCGTGCAGATATTGGAAGTGGCCTTTTCCCTGCGAATATGCTGCTCCCGCGTTTGCAGGGTTAAAACGTAACCGATTTTGCCCTCTGCATCGGTCGTCCGGGCCGCAATCCGTCCCGGCATCCGACGCACCAGTTCCCTTTTGGCGGCAAAAAGCCCCACCGCCGGTCCGCCGTAGGAAATCGGCACGCCCAAGGACTGTCCCTCCGCCACGGCGATATCGGCATTGAATTCCCCGGGGGGCGTAACCATGCCGAGAGAGATGGGGTCGAATACTGCAACGAATTTTGCGCCAACGGTGTGAACAATCGGCTCCAGCTCCTTTGCTTCTTCAAGGCATCCGAAGAAGTTGGGGGTTTGCAGAATTAAAGCGGCGGTTTTCTCGGAAATAGCTTTTTTAAGCATTTCCGGCTCGATTTGACCGGATGGGCCGAGCGGAATTGAACGCACCTGATACGCCCCGCCCGTGACGTAGGTCTCCAGCACGGCGAGATAATTCGGATTCAGCCCTTCGGTGACCAGTATCTCCTTTCGCTCGGTGGCGTGTGCCGCCATCAGGGCTGCTTCTGCCACGGCCGAAGCGCCGTCGTAAAGCGAGGCATTGGCGGCTTCCATTTTGGTCAGGGCGCAGATGAGGGATTGGAACTCGTAAATGATTTGCAGGGTCCCCTGGGCCACTTCCGCCTGATAGGGCGTGTAGGAGGTCAAAAACTCCGGCCGGCGGATAATGAAATCGGCCGCCGCCGGGGTAAAATGGTCGTAAAACCCGCCCCCCAAAAAGGAATTGGAGACCGAGACCGGAACATTCTGGCGGGACAACTTGCGCAAATCGGCGAAAAGTTCGAGTTCAGAAGCGGGCGGCGGAATTTTGAGTGGTTCTTGTAAGCGGACTTCCTTGGGAACGGCATCCAAAAGATCTTCGAAACGGGAAACGCCGATGACTTCCAGCATTTTTTTCCGGTCGGCATCGGTATTCGGCACGTAGCTCATCGCTTTCAGAACTTATCTTTTTCGGCTTGCAAAGTCAACCGGCTGCACAAAAAAGCCCCGCTTGCGCGGGGCCCTTCAAGCAAATCAAGGTTAAGCCGTTATACCGCCACCATTTCCTTGTATTTTTCCGCCGTCAAAAGTGAATCGAGTTCTTTGGGGTTTTTGACTTTTATTTTGATCAGCCATCCTTCGCCGTACGGATCTTTGTTGATGACCGTGGCGTCCGTCTCCAGGGTGGAATTGACCGCCGCTACTTCGCCCGTGATCGGCGAAAAAAGTTCGGAGACCGCCTTTACCGCTTCAATGGTGCCGAACGGCTTCATCTGCGCCACGGCTGCGCCGACCTTGGGAAGTTCGACAAACACAACATCCCCCAGCTCTCCTTGGGCATAGTCGGTGATTCCGACCGTGGCAACTTCGCCATCCAGCTTAATCCATTCATGTTCCTTGGTGTATTTTAAATCCGCCTTGATTTCCACTTTCCCTCCAACGGTTCTTTGTCATTCTGAGTTAAGCGAAGAATTTTTCGGAAACAAGTTAGCGATAAATTCGGCCTTGCTCTATGTCCGGACTCCAACCGACAACATTCGAATCAATTTTACGAACTACTCCCCGTTTCCACCGCCTCCACCGGCCTCTCCTTTGTTTTTTTTTCCTCGGCGATCATTTTCTCCACAAAGGAGGTGTCGTAATTCAAATTGACGAAATCGGGATGCACGAGGGTCTTTTTATGAAAAGGAATGGTGGTGGCAATTCCCTCGATAATGAACTCATCCAGCGCCCGCAAGAGCTTGCCAATCGCCTGCTCGCGCGTTTTACCGAAGCCGACCAGCTTGGCAATCATTGAATCGTAGTACGGCGGCACGTCATAAAGGGCAAAAGCGTGGGTGTCCACGCGGATACCATGCCCGCCGGGAACGTGAAAGTAGGTGATTTTTCCGGGGGAAGGGGCAAATTCCCTTTCCGGATCTTCGGCGTTGATGCGGCACTCGATGGAATGCCCGTGCAGCTTGACGTCGGTTTGCTTGAAACTCATCTCTTCGCCGGCGGCGATTAGAATCTGTTCCTTGATTAAATCCAAATCGACCACTTCCTCGGTGACCGGATGTTCCACCTGAATCCGGGTGTTCATTTCCATAAAGTAGAAGTTTTTGTTTCTATCGAGCAAAAACTCCAGGGTTCCCGCCGAGCGGTAGCCGATTTTCCAGGCCCCCAAAACGGCCGCCTCGCACAGCTTTTTTCGGGTTTCCTCGTCCAGCACCGGGCAGGGAGCTTCCTCGATCAGTTTTTGATGACGGCGCTGTACGCTGCAGTCGCGCTCCCCCAGATGGACGATGTTTCCCTGGTGGTCCCCCAAAACCTGAACCTCCACGTGGCGCGGATTTTCAACGAATTTCTCCAAGTATAAAGCATCGTTGCCAAAAGCCGCCTTGGCCTCCGCTTTGGCCATACCCCAGACCGCTTCCAGTTCCTTTTCATCCCGCGCCAGCCGCATCCCGCGTCCCCCGCCGCCGGCGGCGGCCTTGACAATGACTGGAAAACCGAATGTCTTGGCCAAACTTACCGCCTTGGAGAGTTCCGTCACTTCCCCTTCCGAACCGGGAATGGTCGGCAGCCCCGCTTCCGCCATAACTCTCTTGGCAAAGATTTTGTCTCCCATCTGCCGGATTTGCTGGGAAGTGGGGCCGATGAAACGGATATTGCAGGACTCACAGATTTCGGCGAAATCGGCATTTTCAGCCAAAAACCCGTAGCCGGGATGAATGGCATCGGAGTTGGTCAGCTCGGCGGCGGCGATGATTCGTTTGGCATCCAGATAACTTTCCGCTGCCTTCGGAGGGCCGATGCAGAGTGATTCATCGGCAAAGCGCACGGCCAAGGAATCCTTGTCCGCCTCGGAAAAGACGGCCACGGACTTTATGCCTAGCTCCCGGCAGGCACGGATGATCCGAAGCGCAATCTCCCCCCTGTTGGCGATGAGGATTTTCTTAAACATTTAATATAAAATAACATAATTTGACAATTTTTGCCAATTTCTACTTGCCGCTATAACTTTCGACTCTAAGCAATGGATGTAACCCGTGGTGTAACAGCACCTTGCCTAATAGTAGCACTGGTATTTTTTGTTGTTCAATTTATGGTTTATTAAGTTGAAACCCCAAACATGGAGTTTCCAGCCCCTTTTGACCATTTTAGCTTGACAAACTCTGAAAGAAGCTTTCATTGAATCTTCCCAACAATTTTTTGGAAGGATTATGATGGAGGAGCGGATTTGACACCACGGCGGCTTTTTTTGTGCATTCTGGCTTTTGCACCCCCTATATCTCTGCCTGCCTCCCCACCCCTTTTCGACACCTGGCAAAGCTACGAAGTGGGAAATTTCCCCTTGGCCGTAATCGCAACAGACCTCGATGGAGATGGCGACCGGGATTTGATCGCGGCCAATCGGGGCTACCGATGGGTCCAAGACGATAGCACCGTATCCGTGCTGAAAAATAACGGTGACGGAACGTTCTCATCGCGCGCGGACTACGTTATCGGCTACCGCCCTGTATCGGTATCGGCGGTTGATCTGGACCTTGATGGTGACTACGATTTGATCGCCACCGCGGAGGACGGGAATCTTTATACCTTGTTCAATGACGGAAAAGCCGTTTTGGGGTCAAAAGCCGCCTATTTTCTGGGGAGCAGTTATCTTTCTTCGACATCGTCGGCCGACTTGGATTTGGACGGCGACCCGGATGTGGTGGTCGCCGATCACCCGGACAGAACATTTTATGTTTTCGAAAACCGAGGGGATGGAAATCTGGAACTGGTATCCAAACACGTTCTGCCAAACATGCCCACCGCCATTCTGGCCACCGATCTTGACGGAAATGGAAATCCGGACGTGGTTGTAGCAAATGAAAAAGGGGAAGACAAAGTCAGTATTTATTTGAATGCCGGCAATGGTACCTTGGCCTCCGGCGGCAACTATGGAGGGCCTGCTCAAGGCACCCGTTCGGTTTTCGCCTTCGATTCGGACGGGGATGGTGATCCCGATCTGGTTGTATCCGATTCGTACGACAGTACGGTTTCCGTTCTTGAAAACGACGGCACCGGGGCATTTTCCAGCGATTCCGCTTATCGGGTGGGAAGAAACCCGCATTCCGTCGTGGCTTCCGACCTGGACGGGGATGGGGACGCCGATCTGTCGGCTGCCAATCTGCATGAGCATAGCGTTTCTACACTTTTAAACAACGGGGGGGGCGCTTTTTCCGGCCGAACAGATTATGAGGTCGGCCTTATACCGGTTTCCGTTTTGGCCTCCGATTTGGACGGTGACGAACGCCCGGATTTGGCCGTGGCAAATTATTACAGCTATAGCGTAGGGGTCCTGAAAAATAACGGCGACGGCACCTTCATCAAAAGCGACCGCCCCCAAACGGGCGCCGGCCCGTCATCGGTTTTGAACTTGGACTTGGAGGGGGACACGGATAAGGATCTGGTAACCGTGAACTCTTTGAGCAACACTCTTTCGGTCTTTAAAAACGAAGGAGCTGGAAACTTTGTCCACTCCGAAGATTATGATACCGGGATCAATCCCCTGTCTCTCTCTTCGGCCGACTTGGATCAGGACGGGGATATGGACATTGTAACGGTAAATTCCGGGCAAAATGGAATCTCCATCTTGAAAAACAACGGCGATGGGACACTTGCCAAAAAAATCGATTTTGCAATCGGAAAACACCCCCGAGCGATTTCCTGCGCCGATTTGGATCGGGATGGAGACCCCGACCTGGCTGCTGTTGATGACAGCTTGAACGTCGTTCTGATTCTCACAAACGACGGCATCGGCAACTTTGCAAGCTCCTCCGTATATCAAACCGGCGTCACACCCGTTGAACTCGACGCCGCAGATTTGGATGGGGACAAGGACTTTGATTTGGCCGTCGCCAACCGGGGTTCCGCAACGGTTTCCATTTTCAATAACTTCGGCGATGGGACGTTTGCGGAGCCGGTTGAATACCGAACGACAACTGCACCGATTTCCCTGATGCTTTCCGATTTGGACGGTGACCGTGCTCCGGAGATTGTAATCGTCCATGCACCCAACACAGCCCTCCCCGCCGGGGAATTCTCCATTCTAAGAAACCAGGGGGGTGGCGCGTTTACCACGGGAGAACAATATGCGGCCGGTGTTCACCCTGTTGCCATCCTGGCAACAGACCTAGATGGCGATGCCGATGCGGACCTGCTAACCGCAAACTCCCGCAGCAGTTCTGTTTCAGTTTTCTTCAATGATGGAAATGGAGTTTTTGTCAGAGGAACGGATCATGGGGTTGGAATTACGCCAACGTCGCTGTCCTCCGCCGACTTGGATCAGGACGGAGATCCGGACATAACCGTGGCCAACCGCTCCAGCAACTCGGTCTCGGTGTTGAAGAACCATTCCAATCATGGCTGCACGCTGAAACGGGGGGATCTCAATCACGATTGTTACCTGACGGTCGAGGATGTCATACTGGCAATGAACTGCATTCTTATGAATATCGGTACCTGCCGCCCGGAATTAACGGATGTTAATTGTAATGGGAAGGTTACCGGAGCAGACGTGGTGGCGCTGCTACTTGCCGTTTTTCTAAATCAGCCCCTTCCCTGTACCTAATCCTCTTTTCTCAAAACCTTAACAAGAAAGCAAAAAGGCGGGGTTTTGCCCGCCTTCCCCCTCTCAACCACTGCCAATGTTTCAACCGGCTGTCGGTTCGGTGAACTGCTCCCAGCCCCGCTCGGCGGCGCCGGTGATGCCGCGGAGCCGCAAATCGAAATCGTCCGGATTGGAGGCCTGGGCAAGCGCTTCCTCATAGGAAATGACGCCGGCCCGGTACAGCTTCATGATCGACTGGTCGAAGCTCTGCATGCCGTACTGCACCCCGCCGGATTGAATTAACTCCATGATTGTGGTGCTTTTGGTCGGGTCAATAATCGCCTCCCGCACGGAGCCCGTGTTGATTAAAATCTCAATCGCCGGCACCCGGCCCGGCCCGTCGGAGCGGGGCAGGAGACGCTGCGAAATGACCGCCTTCAGCGTGCCAGCCAAGAGCAACCGGATTTGTTGGTGCTGATGGGGCGGGAAAAAGGAGATGATGCGCGAAATCGTTTCGATGGCGTTCATTGTGTGAAGGGTGGTCAAAACCAAATGCCCGGTGTCGGCCGCTGTCAAGGCAATTGACATGGTGTCGATGTCACGAATTTCTCCGATTAAAATCACGTCCGGGTCCTGACGGAATGCGTGCTTCAGAGCGGAGGCAAAACTCTCCGTATCCCCCCCCACCTCGCGCTGGGAGATGATTGATTTTTTGTCCCGGTAGATGTATTCGATAGGGTCTTCGATGGTCAGAATATTTTCGCTGCGGGTGGCGTTGATTTCTTCAATCATGGCCGCCAACGAGGTGGATTTTCCAGAACCCGTGGTGCCGGTGACCAGTATGATTCCCCGCCGGCTATTGCACAGCTTCTTTATGGTCTCCGGTAGATTCAGCTCTTCAAAGGATGGAATTACGGCGTTTACCACACGAAGGGCGATGCCGGAGGTCGAGCGCTGCCGGTAAATGTTGATGCGGAAGCGCCCCATTTTGGCGACGGTCAACGCCAAATCCATTTCATGCTTGGCGTTAAACTTTTCCTTCTGCTTTTCGGTCAGGATTTGCTCAATCATCTGATCGACCGCCTCCTGGTTAACTGGTTCGCTCTCCAGCGGGAGAAGCCGCCCGTCCACTCGGATAGTCGGCCGGATGCCGACCCGGATGTGCAGATCCGATCCTTTGCGGCTCAGAAGTTCGGTCAACATCTGCTTTAAGGTCATTTTATCCTCACAGGTGAACGGAAAAGCGCCTCGGTCTTATCGTTTTTTTCCAAAAAATCCTACACTTATTGTATCGGCTTAAACCGCCATAAATTGACCCGGAGCGGAGCCGAACAGGCTGCACATCTCCCAAAAAAAAGCCCCGCTCGCGCGGGGCCTTGAGGCAGCTGGATGATAAGTTAGTTTCTTTTCTCAGAGGCATCCGGCAGCATCCCGGTCGGCTTGGCCTGCATGTCCTGCGGATCCACAATGGTCGGGGTCACGAAAATGACCAGATCCTTGTCCACCGTTTCCTTCCGGGTGTAGCGGAACAAATAGCCGAGTAGCGGAATATCCTTCAAAAACGGAATGCCCGTGGTGGTCTTGCGCTCGTCTTTGGTGGTCAGTCCGCCGATAACCGCCGTCTGTCCATTTTCCACCACCACGTTGGTGACCGCATTGGAGGTGTTGATGATGACCCCGTTCGGGTCAAACTGATAGGAGCTTTTCTCCGGCCGCAGCTGCAGCAGAATCTTGTTCGCCTCCGTCACATGCGGGATGACTTTCAACACGGTCCCCACGTCATAGAAAGTGATGACCGTGTTGCCGGAGGCGTCAAATTGCTTGATGGGTATTTTCTGCCCCACCTGGACCGTGGCTTCCTTGTTGTCCACGGTGGTGATTTCGGGATGGGAAACGATTTTTATTTTCCCGTCCGTCGCCAACGCCGTGATGCGGGCCTGCACATCCGGCCAGTTCACGCTGGAGGTCCTTAACAAAACATCCGCCACGGGGGAAGAGGTTTGGTTGGCATTTTGACTGATTTGGGCCGAGTCCAGGTCGGCGCCCACCGAAAGATCGCGATAGGAGGCGGCCCAATTGATACCCAGTTCAAATAGATGGCGGTTTTCGATTTCTATCAACTGGGTGGAGATTTTAATCTGTTTGGTCTCCAAATCCAGCTTTTTGACGAATTCCTCCACCTTGTCTATGTTTTTGGGGAGCTCGCTGACGATGAGCGAATTGGTGCGCTGGTCGATTTCCACCTTTCCCCGCTCGGAAAGCATCGACTTGACCGCCTTCTGCATATCGGTAGCCGAGGCATTGAAAACCGGAATAATGCGGACCTCCAAAGGGGTCAAAAGCTTATGCTCGGCAATCCGCTTCGCATTTTCTGCCTGCTCGGCCAGATATTGCTGGGCCGGAACAATGCGAATGTAGTTCCGCTCTTCTACAGCCATCCAAGAATAGGTCTTGGTGATAATGTCCAACGCCTGGCTCCAGGTCACGTCGGTAAGCGAAATGGTCACCTGTCCGGTCACCAACGGGCTCACCACGATATTGGTTTTCCCCCGGTCCGCCAGCATGGAAAAAACCGAGCGGGCATCGGCGTTCTGGAAAACCAGCGAACGCATTTTCTGGTCCTCCACCTGCGTTCGAGCCGGTCCGGCGGAAAGCAGGAGCAAAAGAAAAGCTCCCAAAACCAGTATTCCTTTATGCAAGACTACGCGCGTATTCATCAGCCACCTCTCTTTTTTTCTATTCAAGGGTTCCCAACTCCATCGCCACGGTTTTGGTCCAGCCGTATTCCGTGACCTGAAACAAAACCTTGTTTTCCGAAACGGATACCAAATACCCGTTCCGCACCCGGTCGCCGGGAGCCAAGATGTACCCGTTCCCCTCACCATCCTCCAAAAGCGCCTTGTTCCCCCCCAGCGAGCGCATGATACCGACCAGCCGCAATTGCTCGGCCGCCGGAACGGCCCGGCGTTTTTTGCCGGAGGCGTAGCGATCCCGCCCGGTCAACGGGGAAAACGGATCCCGGCGCCCTTCGGAATGGTAGCGTATAACTTTGCGGGAGGGGGAAACCTGCATAAACGTTCCCCCGGGAAAAGCGAAGCTCGTGTCGTAGGGCTCTTCCTCTTCTTCATCCGTGGCCGGTAAATCGGTGTCGATATCATCCAGATCCGCCACTTCGCCGGTATCGGCCAGACTTTTGGCCGGATCCAAAGCCTGCTTCAGCTGCTCTTGAAAACTCGTTTGCCCCGGTTTTTCGACCGGCGCCGCACTTTTCGCGCCGGTTTCCGCCGGTTTTGTTTCGGTTGGTTGAGCGGGCGTTTCCAGTTTGCCCAAAGCCTTTTTCAACTGCTCTTGAAACTTTGCCTGATTCATCGTGTCAATCGCGGCTCCGGTGACTGCCGGCTTGGTGGCCGCCGGGCCGGCTGGAGGCGTTACCGTGCTTGTTGGTTTGGTTGCCGTCGCTCCGGTTGTTTTGGCGGCATCCGTCGGCTTGGTAGCAGAAACCGTCGCCGGGGCAGGACCTGCCGGTTTGCCCGTCATGGTGGGAGCGGCCGGCGTTCCCGTCGTTCCCGGTTTCGCAACCGTAGGGGTTGAGGTCACCGAAGTTGGCGAAGTGACCGTTGAAGTGCCGGTTACCGTCTTGGATTTTTCTTGAGACGGTTGTCCGGGAGTCGGAGAAGCCGGCTTAACGACGACACCCGTCCCCCCGCTGGTTGGAAACAAAGGAGTCCCGGCGGAAGGAGTGCTCTTGGCAGTTGTCGTTGTTCCCGTCTTCCCTTGCGGGACGGAAATGGCGCTGGTCGGTGCGCTATCTTTTTGCGGCCCGGAAACCGGGGCTTTAACGGTCAATTCTTGTTTGCCCGACCCAAGTGTAGTCGGCGGGGACGGCGGTCCGGCGGCCGCGGTTGATTTCCCGGTATCCT
The DNA here is from genome assembly GCA_035574275.1 of Verrucomicrobiia bacterium. Lineage (NCBI taxonomy): Bacteria > Pseudomonadati > Verrucomicrobiota > Verrucomicrobiia > Verrucomicrobiia bacterium. The sequence goes on along the minus strand of DATLYY010000032.1, from coordinate 5,042 downwards.
TTGCTACAGTCTGCTTTCCGGTCATTGCTGTAGTTGGCTTGGTTGCCGTGACGGCCCCGGCCTTGGCTGCTGAATCGGAAGTTTTTGTGGTGGTGGCGCCGCTTGTACCGGTCGAAACCGGCGCAGTTCCGGCCTTTGAAGCCGGGGCAGAAATCACGGGTGTCGGCTTGCTGGCAACTACCGTCGCGGGAGCCTTGGCCGTCGGGCTTTGCAAAGTTGAAGCCGAGATTTTGGCATCCGTTTTTGGCTCTTTGGAGACGACTGCTGTCTCGCTACTTTGGCGGGCCGTGCTGGCCGGCGGCGGCGTCAGTTTTTTACCCGTTGACGCCTGTGGTTCGGCCGCTCCATTTTGGGAAAAAACGCTGGAAGGAACCGCAAAGCCGGTGGCCGGAGCCGTTTTCGCCGTGGTCACGACCGGCGACGGGAGCATGAAATGAAGCTCCACCCCCTCCGGCTTGGTGCTCCAGCTGTAAGAAAGCCGTTCGGGGGTTTCGATTATCACCCGCGCCACCGGCGGCTCGGTTTTAAACTGGGAAAACCGGACATTCTTGATACCCCGGTTGGCCGCAAGATTCCCTGTAACTTTGGCGGTTTTGTCCACCGTGACTCCGGGCAGTTCGATGATCATTTTGTACTGGCCATCCTGCCCGCTCCAGGAGGCCTTAAACTCGTTGGGATTGCCGGTGGTGAGCATCACCGTTCCGTTTTCGGAAACCGAAACGCTTGAAAGCCGGCCGGCTGCGAGCGCCAGTTCGGCTGAAAGGGCGAAAAGAATCCAGATAAGTTTTTTCATATCAGTCCAGGGTAATGGGTTGAAGTTTTTCCGATTCCTTCACGTAATAGGTGGTCAGCTTTAAATTGACCGTGACCGTCTCTTTTTTGACGTCCCCCCCCGCCTGCTGGCTGCCAGACATCTGCAGCGAGGCGACGTTCACAATGAAGGGAAAGTTGGCGATGGAAGCCAGGAAGGAACCGACGGCGTGGAAACTCCCGGTGACGGACAGGTCGAATTCCGCCGCCTCATAGAAGGTCTGCGGGAAGGTCCCCTTGGGAACGATTTCGGAGACCGCCACCTGGTTGGATATGCCCGCCACGTGCAGCTGGGACAATAGCGCAGGCACCTGTTTTTCATCCGGCAAAAGCAGCTCGGTGGCCTGGTATTTCTTGAACAATTCCTGGTATTCCTTTTTCAAAGCCTCCGACGTTTTGGCCTTCATTTCCACGTTTTTCAAGTTGGAAAGTATCTGTTCGTACTCGGTCTGGGTCCGCGAAAGGTTGGACGAAAATCCGGAAAACACCCGGGTGTACCAGAAGTAGACCCCCAGAAAGGCCACCAGGCCCACCAGAATGTAGCGTTGATTTTTCGGATCCTTCAGGTCCATGGCGGCCCTCCTACGGCTGCTGGGTGTCCCCCAGACGGATCGGCTGCTGCCCTTCCGTCTCGGTCGGGGTTTCTTCCGGTACCATTGTCAAATCACAGGTCAACTGAAAATTGTACAGCCGGGAATTCTCCATCTTTTGCTCCTTGGCGAACGACAGCTCCACGTTCTTGATGAACGGCGATTTCTTCATCTGAATCATGAAGGTGGCCAGGCTGTTCAGGGAATAGGAGAATCCTTCGATTACGGTTTTCGCTCCGCTTGCGGCGGCCGCCTGGGCCGGGTTGCCCGCCTGCGGCCGGGCCGCGCCCCCGCCGCTTCCCTCCCGGAAATTCGAGAGCCAGAGGTATTCCGGCACCCGGCCGGAAAGATCCTCCAAAAAGCGCACGTAGGCCGAGCGGTTCTGGTCCAAGCCGTCGATGGCGGCCATCCGCTCCAGAATCTTTCCCTTCAGTTCGGTCAGGGCGTCCACAAGCTGGATGTCCTTCTGCATCTTTGCCTCGCGCACTTTCGCCTCGGCGATTTTTTTCTGGATGTTGGCGATGCGCATCTTCTGCATCACCGTCAGGCCGGCCAATACCGCCGCCAGCCCGGCCAGCCCGGCCAGCATGTAGAGCGCCGGTTTCGGCAGCGACAGGCCGCCGGTCCGCTTCTGCAACTCTTTAGGGAGTAGATTTATCTCTATCATATCACTTTACCTTTCTGGCCGCCAGTCCAATCGGCACGGTCAGAAGCGGGGCAATCCGCTCCAGTTCCAGCTGCCGGTACTCGTCCGGGTCGTAATCGATGTTGCGCAGCGGATTGACGATATCCACGGGAACCGAAAGCTTGGCCTGCATGAACTCCGGCAGAAACGGCACCAAGGCGCCCCCGCCGGAAAGAAAAATCCAGTCAATCTGTTCCACCTTGGCCGAGGATTTGAAATAGGAGAAGGCCACTTCGATGCCCGAAAAAAGCTCTTCCGAAGCGGAGACCACGGTCGCCTTGAGCATGTCCTGGTCCAGGCTGGTTTCCAGCTCCCCGCGCAAAGCCTTGGTCGCCAGCTCGTGGTTCAGCCGGAACTCTTTCTGGATGGTGTCGTAAATCAGCCGGGTGCCGGCCCCCACGTCGCGCGTGGAGTGATATAATTTGTCCTTCACGAAGATGACGTTGGTCGTGTCGAACCCGATGTTGACCAGGGCCAAGACCCGGTTCGGATCGATGTCATAGTTGATTTCGTAGGCGTTCAGAACGGCAAAGGCGTCCGTGTCGATGACGACCGGCCGCAGTCCGGTGTCGTTCAGCAAATCGAGGTAATTCTTCAAAAATTCCTGCCGGGCGGCCACCAGCAAAACGTCCATTTTGCTGGTCTCCTCGTTTGTGCTTATAATGTGGTAGTCCATCGTCACGTCTTCCACGTCGAAGGGGGCCCGCTGCTCGGCCTCGAACAGGATTGCCTGCTCCGCCTCGCTGCCGGTTTTTTTGTCGATGGAAATTTTGTCCGTGATCACCCCGTGGCCGGAAATGGAAATCACCACATCCTTGGTTTTTGGGTTTACCTGATCCACCAGGCTCTGGATGTTGAAAATCAGCGTGTCCCGGTCTTTGATTTCATCGGCCACAAGCGCTTCCGCCGGCACTTCCTTGATTCCCAAACCCCGCAGGATGTAGCCGTCGGTTTTTTTCTCGAGCTGCACCAGCTTGATGGAGCTGGCGCCGATGTCCAACCCGGTCGTGATTTTCGGTTTGCGCAAGATGTTCATCGTTTTCCCCCTTCCTTTTCCGACGTGTCGGAAAAGGACTACACTTCTATTATCGACTGCCCCCCAAAAATATTAACCCCTTTTTGGCCTGCCGGTTAGTCCGTAAGCTTGATCCGGCCGGTGGAAGCCAAAACGTTGATGTTATAGGTGAACCCCCCGGCGGCGGGAACGATCTGCATGTCTCCGGAAGAGGAGGCGCTGCCGTCGGTTTTAAAAACCACCGTTGTGTTGGTAAACGTGTTTCCGCCATAATTGACATCCCGGTCCAGCGTGACTTGGCTTATCAGCGAATCGGTTCCGGAGTCATACTGTTCGTTGCCGCTTTTCTCTTTGAAATAGGTGTAGCGCCGGTTGCCCACGTCGAAAAAGACGCCGTACTTCACCCGTTCGGAAATCGCCTTGGAACGGGCCTGCCGCAGGGTGGAGACGATGTTGCGGGCCGTGGACTTTGCTTCCATCTTCGAGGAATAGTTCAAAAAGCTCGGCACGGCCAAAGCCGACATCAAGCCGATGACCACGGCCACGATGACCAGCTCCATCATGGTGACGCCCGCCTGTTCTTTCAAGATTTTCATACGCCCTCTTTTAGTATCGGAACAATTTCTCGTTTTTCCACCGGCGGCACCCCTTGCCGTTCCACCAGGCGCCTTTTGCCGTGGATGATCAGAACCTTCATTCCGTTTGGCGCCCATTTCGATTTCTGCTGCTCCAGTCGCGCCTCCGATTTTTCCATTTGAATGGGCCTTTGAGAAAAACAAATTCTGGACGGGGCTGCCGGTGTTGGGTAAGTCGAAACAGGTAGGAGCGTCAAAGCCAGCGCCAAAACGATTTTTCTCATACGTCGCCACGTCTTACTGTATCGTTTTATAGGTGTAATAATCCACCGAACGGGCCATTTTCTTGTCGTCTGTCCAGGAAATGGTCACTTTAATGCGATACACGCCGGCGGGCACCGTGCCGTCCGTGGAGGTGTCGTCCACATGAATAGTCCGGTTGTAGGTGCCATCGATTGTTGTTGGCCCTTCATCGTAGGGCATGGAGGCGAAATTGCCCTGATTTTTCAACTGCTCAATGCGGTCCTGCGCCACGGCCGTGGCCCGGGTCAAATCCTGGGAGTAGGTGTTGGAGTAGATGGACAAAACCATAAGCGGCGCCAGCCCCAAAATACCGACGGCCAGAATGACCATCGAAATCATCACTTCGATGAGGGTAAACCCTTTTTCGTTTTTGCGCGTTCTCATATCCTTTCCTCTCTTCGGGCCGGGGGTTCGAGAAACCCAAACGGCCTGTTGGAAACAATTGCAAAGCCCCTGCCAACTCCCCCTCTATCTTTTCGGCAGGAACTGCCCGCCGGATAAGCGGTTACAAGAAACTAAATGGGCTCCTACCGCCCCCTTCAAAAAAGAGGCACAAAATTTAGCCCTTCCCCAACGAGGTATGGGAAAAAACCCATATGAAAAAGGCGGCATAAAGCCGCCTGCGTTTAGCTCCCCGACCAAATTAAATCTCTTCCTGCAGGTTGTATTTCTTGATTTTTTCGAAAAGGGTGGTGTAGTCGATTTTCAAAATCTCGGCCGCCTTGCGCTTGTTGCCGCGGGTCTGGGTCAAAACCCGCACAATCATTCCACGCTCCGCTTCCATCTGGGCGAACTGGCTCACCTCTTTCAAGCCGGCCCCCTCCCGCAGCCGGATTTCCGCCGCCGTGGGGATGCGGATCGCGAGATGCTCCGGCGTGATCTTCTTCCCCTCGCAGAGAATGATGGCCCGTTCGATGGTGTTTTCCAGCTCCCGCACGTTCCCCGGCCAGTGGTAGCGGTCCAAAATATTCAAGGCATCCTGGGAAAGGGATTTGACCGGCTTTTTCATCTCCAAACAGAACTTGCGGATGAAGTGATTGGCCAAATTCGGGATGTCCTCCCGC
>DATLYY010000031.1 GCA_035574275.1 Verrucomicrobiia bacterium | reverse complement strand
GTGTTTACGACTTTCTGGCCTCCCGCCGCAATTCTGCCAACCGCCTCATTTTCGTCTATGGATATTCTCTGGGAACGCTTGCCGCCATCCAGGTAGCGGCTCACCGGCCCGTAGCGGGGGTTATTTTGGAAGGTCCCTTTTCTTCTGCCGAAGACGTCATTCCGACGTGGGGTGGTTTGTTCCCTTGGCCGCTTCGCTGGTTTGTTCGCGTTAGACCGGATGAAAAGCTCCGCAACCGCCGTCCGCAGCCAATCGACATTATACGGAATGTGTCGGCTCCACTGCTTGTCATACACGGCACCAAAGACCAGATTGTCCCAATTGATTTCGGCGAAAAGATGCTCGCCGCAGCAGCCTCCTCTCAAAAACACTGGTGTCCTGTACAAGGTGCAGACCATGGTCTTCAACCGCCGTTCGACAGTATGGCCGACTCTTGCTTGAAGGATTTTATCCGTATCTATGGACGAGTCGAATAAACGGTCCTAAAAAATGGAAAACGAAGAAATCTTCCCGCTCGAACTCAAAAAATTGTTGCAAGGCCCGCGTAACTTCATCCTTCTGGACGTCCGCCAGCCCTGGGAAAACGAGAAAGTGGCTTTCCCCGACTCGCTGCTTTTCCCCTTGAACCGGCTGGTGATGGAAAAGCCGGACATTCCGGAAGACCGGGAAATCATTGCCTACTGCCACCACGGCGTCCGGAGCAAAACGGCTTTGGAGCTTTTGAAACGCCACGGCTTCAAAAACGTCAAACATTTGGCCGGTGGCATCGATTTATATTCCCAAACCGCCGACCCCTCCGTCCCCCGCTATTTCAAGTAGGGGCAACTCCCCGTGGTTGCCCGTTTTGTCTTTGTTTTCTGTAGGGGCAGACCGATGTGTCTGCCCGCTTTTTTGTCCCCCTTATCAAGGGGGACGAGGCCGCAGGCCGGAGGGGGTGATTTTTTTGTCCCCTCCTTACGAAGGAGGGGATTAAGGGGAGGTTAAACCAAACATTTTCCTTATATTCCATATTGCAAAACAAAATGAAACCCCAAGAACCCCTTCCGCTTGAACTGAAAACCCCCGCCTGATTTTGGAGCCCCTGCAACCCCGTCATGCCCATTTGTTGTTCAAAACGCTTTCCGACCCCGCCATCTACACCTTCATCCCCTTCGACCTGCCCAAATCGGTGGAAGCGCTGACCGAGCGCTACGGGCATCTCTCCGTCGGCCATTCGGCGGACGGCAAGGACATCTGGCTCAATTTCGCCATCCGAAAATTGGAGGACGGCGCCTATCTCGGCACCGTTCAGGCAACCGTAACCGGCAAACGGGCCTATGTCGCCTACGAACTCGGCCCCCAACATTGGGGAAAGGGCTACGCCTCCGAAGCTGTCCGCGCCCTTATTGCCCATCTTTTCACCGCCTACGGCGTCGAGGTAATCCGCGCCGAGACCGACACCCGCAACGGCCGTTCCGCCGCACTTTTAGAGCGCCTCGGTTTTGTCCAAATCGAAACCAAGGAAAACGCCGACTTTTTCAAGGGCTCCCCTTCTCACGAGTATATCTATGAACTTTTGCGGGAGGCGTGGGATGGCATTGCTTAAACTGCCGACCCAACCGTTCCGAGATACGTTAAATAAGAAAGAAATCATATCGACCTAAAGATCGATTGACAATTAAAGATAAGTGAAAGAAATTACTTCAAATGAATAGAAAGAATAGTCAGGTATCTCGCTATGGCAACGAGTCGAGTTAAACTTCAAACTAAATGACCATCTTAATCTTGCTTGTTTCCATTGGGGCCTTACTCCTTGTGATGGCTTTTGCAAGCGCTGGAATTTTCCTCTTGGGTCGTTGGTTCTCATCAAAAAAGGATCGTCGTCAACGCTTCGAATCGTCCAAAAAATTGTACGAAGAAGCATACCTACTTCACAAGGAGGGGCGAAAAACTGAAGCCCTCGTTATAGCGAGCCGTGCGCTCGGAGAGTTCGAAACTCATGAAACCTGCAATTTAATTGGGCACATAGTTGAAGAGTTAGGCGAACACCGAGCTGCCTCCTCTTTTTGGTCCAAGGCACGCTGGTGTCCCGGAGTGCCTCCAGACTGGAAGGTCTATTATTACTACCGTGAAGCCAGGGCCTTCGAGAAGGAGAAAAATTGGGAGTTTGCTCTTCTTCGTTCACGCGATGCAATAACGATGGTCGAAAAGGGGCACCTGCCAGCAGAAGTAAACGGTGTTAATTATGAAGAACAGTTGCGGGCCATTCTTATGTACGCTTCGTTGAACCATCTTCATGGTTCAGAGGGTTGGGAAGCAGCGAAGCAACAAGCTGAATGGTTAAAAAAGAATGCCAAAAACTCGCTGCTACAACGGTGTGGACACTCTCTTTCTTCGGCAGACGAGGCGAGGATCGCGATGACAGAACTTTTAGATAACGATATTGAACGACTTTAAAATTACCCTCTTCTGCCGATGTTTTAATAAAAGGGGGCGAAATGGAAATTAAGGCAAGAGCAAGACCAAACACGGCAAGCGATTTGACCTGTCCGCATTGCGGCGGCGCGGTTTCCGCAAAGGCCCGCACCTGCCCCCACTGCAATGGCCCCCTGTTTCACGATGGCAAAACGATTGAAACCCCCGTCTGCCCCCGCTGCCGCGTGGAACTGAAAAAGGTAAAAGCGGAAGGGGAAGACGAACTGGAAACCTGCCCAAATTGCGGCGGATATTGGCTCGATTATCAAAACTTCGCCCGCGCCACCAACCCGCAAAGATTGGCGAGAGAATTCGCCGATTCCAAAAACCACTGGCACAAGCCCGAAACTGGCCCCATCCAATATGTCTCCTGCCCCCGCTGCGGCCGCTATATGAACCGGGAGAATTTTTCAAAAATCTCCGGCATCGTCATCGACCGCTGCGGCGACCACGGCGTCTGGCTGGATTCCGGCGAACTGGATAGAATCCGGCTCTTCATCGCCGCCGGCGGCCTGGAACGCCTGCAGGATAAAAAGCTGGACAAGTTAAACGAGGAATTGCGCGAGCTCGCCTCCCGCGTGCAGGGGGAGGAATTTATGACCCGGCTTTTGCACTTCTGGAACCCCAAACGCATCTTCTTCAAAGGCCGGATTTAAGTCCGCCGGACGCGCCGCTTTCCCCCACAAAAAAGCAGGCCTTGTGCTTGCGATTTTGAGAATTTTGGGCGCAGCTATAGCAGTAACTTTGTACCGGCTACAAAATCGGGGGGATTTTGCAGGCGTTTTTGTAGGGGTGAACCTTTAGGTTCACCCAAGGACGCACCTGAAGGTACGCCCCTACGTTTTTATTTTAAGGGAAGGGAGAGGCGGGCCTTGCGGCCCGGCCCTCTCGCCTTTCCTTTTTTTGTTTCTTTTTTTTACGTGCGACAGGTTTTAAAACGGCCGTGAAAGTGGGAGACGGAACCTACGCTGATACGGGGAATCGGTTCCCCGGTATGGTGGTCCTCTCCGTGCGGCCCGCCTGTGTATTTGTTCTGCCCTGCGCGCGGCAGGCCCCCGCGAAGGCGCTTTGGGTCTAAAACCGCTTATCCCTTTCAAGGATGAAGCGGGGTTACCGGTTGGTAAGAAAAGTCAGCCGTCCTTTCCCCTCAACCACTGGGGGGAAATCAACCCCGGAAGGGAGGGTGGCCGTGTTTTGTGGTTGATACCGGCACCCTTAGTCCTTACGGGGTTCGGCATTGGCACGCCCAATGCGGCGCCATTACCGACCCGTTTGCACGAGAGGGATGGCGGCTTGGGGATTACCCCGAACCACGTCCCTCTACTAAAGGCCCACCACCCGTTTTTCACTCCGAAGTTGTAGTGAATTTGCTGATGGGGGAAATGGGCACAAGATATTGTGCTCCTACAAAGATAGGGGTTAGAAATTCGTCCACGCTTCGCTCGGAATGGCAGGGAGAAGTTTTGTTTTTCCGGCAACTTTTTTCCCGAATTATGCGTAAATTAAGCCGATGAATCGCAGGAACTTCTGGCGCGGCTTTTGGGGGCTTTTTCTTTTGGCCGTCGGCATCCTCTGGATTCTGAACAATTTCGACGTCATCGATTTTGACTTCGGCGACGCCCTGGCCCTCTTTTTCCCCCTGCTTTTGATCGCCATCGGATTTCTTCTCCTTTTCCGCCCCCGCCCGCCCGCCGCGGGTAATGAAGGAATGACGGACAAGCACATCTTCCGCGCCTTCGGCGACGTCAAACTCTCCGGCGAAAATCTGGACCCCAACGGGCTGGAGGTCTCCACCGGCTTCGGGGATGTGGAGTTGGACTTGACCCGCGCCCGCTTTTCCGACGGCGAAAACGCCCTCTACCTCCACACCGCCTTTGGGGACGTGGAGGTGAAAGTGCCGGAGGGCGTAGCCGTCTCCGCCTCCGGCGGCTCGGCCTTTGGGGATATCAAAATTTTGGGGCAGGCCGAGAAGGGAATCGGCAACCAGCTTTCCAAAGCCGACCCGAATTTCGAATCGCAGGCCAGGCGCCTGCGGGTCCACGCCCACACCGCCTTCGGCGACATCACAATCTCGCGCTGATTAACTCTCTCGCAAATAATAAAGCCGGGTCTTAAACGACCCGGCTTTTCGCTTTCTGAAATCTGTTACGCTTTCTTGGCGAAAAATTTATTGTAGATAAGCGCGGCGGCGATGCCCCCCAAAAGCGGCCCGACCCAATAGACATAGTGATTGGCCCAAAAGCCGGCGGCTAAAGCGGGACCAAAAGCCCGCGCTGGGTTCATTGCCGCCCCGGTCAAAGGCCCGCCGACCAAGATATCCATGGTGAGAACCAGCCCGATGGAAAAGGGAAAAATCGCTTTGGGCCCCCGCTCATCCACCGCCGTGGCCAAAACGACGTGCACGAGGAACATGGTCAAAATCGCTTCGATTAGAATCGCTTTCCCCGCTCCAATCGAATCACTCACCGCCGGCGTCCCTAAATTGACCGGCCCCCAGATATCCATCGTGAAAATCAATCGCAGAACAAACGCCGCCACGGCGGCCCCCAAAAGCTGGGCGATAAGATAGCCCACGGCCTTTGCGGCGTCGATTTTCCGGGCCAGAAGCACACCAACCGTGACCGCCGGATTGACGTGCGCGCCTGAAATGTAGGAGAAAATCGAAACGATGACGAAAAGCGCCACCCCATGGGCCAGTGCAATGCCGACCAACCCCACGCCGCCGACCGTGAAGCCATCCGTGCAGACGGCCCCCGCCCCAATGAAAATTAGAATAAAAGTTCCTATAAACTCGGCTAAAAGCGGACGCAAACGTTCCATCTTACCTCCTCTGTGCGACGGTTAAACTGCTTGTCGGGGGGGAATATACAACTCCCTTTCCCCCATCCGTCAAGCGGTTTGTGAAGCGAATTTTCCCTTCCATTTCAACGCCACGTTAACCAGCAGTACCAGTACGGGAACTTCAATCAAGGGGCCGATGACCGTGGCGAAGGCCTGGTTGGAGGCGATGCCAAAAATCGCCACGGCGACGGCAATTGCCAGCTCAAAGTCGTTGCTGGCGGCGGTGAAGGCCACCGCCGTGGCCCCCTCGTAGGGGATGCCCATTTTTCGTAAAATCAGAAATGAAGAAAACCACATAATCAAAAAGTAGATGGCCAGTGGAACGGCCACGCGCAAGACATCCAGCGGCAGCTTGATAATGTACTCCCCCTTGAGCGAGAACATCACCACGATGGTGAACAGAAGCGCCACCAAGGTAATCGGGCTGATTTTTGGGATGAACGCCCTTTCATACCACTCTTTCCCCTTGAGTCGGATGAGCGAAAAGCGCGTGACGACGCCAGCTGCGAAGGGTATTCCAAGATAAATGAACACTGTTTTGGCCGCCTCCCATATCGAAATGCGGACATCCAGGCCGGGCACCAGTCCGAACCAGTTGAGCAGAAGGGTGATGAAAAAGTAAATGTAGACGGCGTAAAACAGAACCTGGAAAACGGCGTTGAAGGCCACCAGCCCCACGGCCAGCTCCCGGTCTCCCCCCGCCAGTTCGTTCCAGACGATGACCATCGCGATGCATCGCGCCAAACCGACCAAAATCACGCCAATCATCAACTCCGGGTAACCGCGCAGAAACAAAACCGCCAGCGCGAACATAACCACCGGCCCGACAATCCAGTTTTGAACCAAAGAGATGGCCAAAAGTTTCTTGTTCTGGAAGACGCGGCCCATTTCCTCATACTTCACCCGGGCCAGCGGCGGATACATCATCAGAATGAGTCCAACCGCTATGGGAATCGAGGTCGCCCCGATCTGCAAACCGGCGATAAATTGCGTGACGCCCGACGAGAAATAACCAATGGCCACGCCCGCCACCATGGCGGCCAGTATCCAACCGGTCAAAAACCGATCCAAAAGCTTTAGTTTTTTCTTTTCCAAGTCGGACATTTAAAACTCTTTATATCGTCGCAGGTTTTTTATGGTACCATTTTCTCAAAATCGCCGTGGCGGTCATGCTGATGAGCGCCCCGGTGGCCGCCAGCCCCATATCTTTTTGGGCGTCCCAAATATCCCCTTGCGTCCCCAGCCAGGCATCCCCGGCTTCCGGCGAAATGAGCGAGGCAATCAGCCACTCCATAATTTCGTAGGCACCGGAAAAAGCGAGCGTAACGTCGAACGGCAGATAGTAGGCCCAAAACCCCCGCACGGAGGCAACCCGCAAAAAGACCTCCCGAATCGGGTACGCCATCAAAAGCCCGAAGGAAAAATGGACGATGCGGTCGAAGTGGTTGCGGGAAAAACCGAAGGTATCCCGAATCCAGAATCCAAGCGGCACTTCCGAATAGGTCCAGTGCGAGCCGATGGTGTGCAAACTCATAAAGAGGGTGATTAGGATGTAGGACATATCGGAGAGCGGAAAAATCCGGTACGTGCCGACGAGCAGGCCGACCGTGGCGAAGACCAGAAGATTTTCGATGAACCAGTCCAGCCGGTTGAGGGGACTGATAGCCATTACAATCCAGAAAACCAGATACCAGCCCAAAAGGATTTGCAGCAGGCGATTTTGCCGAAAATCCGCCTGCACCCGCATGGTGGAAGTGGTGAAGCCCACTAAATCTCCACTTTCTTTTGCAAAATCCCTTCCAGTTCGGAGATTTTGTGCCGCGTTTGCTGCATCGTGTCCCGGTCGCGGAGGGTCACGGTTTCATCCTGCAGGGTTTGCGAATCGACGGTCATGCAGAAAGGCGTGCCGACTTCATCCATTCTTCGATACCGGCGGCCGACCGCCCCCTTGTCATCATAGAAAATTTTGAACTTTTTGCGCAAATCGTTATAGATTTTTGTGGCCACCTCCGGCATTCCGTCCCGGTTGACCAAGGGGAAAATGGCCGCCTTGAACGGGGCAATGTGGGGGGCGATGCGCAGAACCGAACGGGTCTCCCCTTTCACTTCCTCCTCGTAGTAACCGTCGATTAAAACGGTAAGCAAGGTCCGGTCGCACCCCGCCGAGGTCTCGATGATGTAGGGGATGAAGCGCTCCTTGGTCGGCTCGTCAAAATAGGAAAGCTCCTTGCCGGTCGCCTGCGAATGGCGGGATAAATCGAAATCGGTGCGGTTGTGAATCCCCTCCAGCTCCTGCCAGCCGAAGGGGAACTCGTACTGGACATCGTAGGCGGCCTTGGCGTAGTGCGCCAGCTCCTGCGGGCTGTGCTGGTGGAAGCGGAGTTTTTCCTGGCGGATTCCCAATTGATGGTACCATTTCATCCGCTCCTGCCGCCAGAATTCAAACCATTTTTCATCCTCCTTGGGATGGACGAAAAACTGCATCTCCATCTGCTCGAACTCCCGCATCCGGAAGATGAAGTTGCCGGGGGAAATCTCGTTGCGGAACGCCTTGCCAATCTGGGCGATGCCGAAGGGAACTTTTTGCCGGGAGGGCCCCTGCACGTTCAAAAAGTTGACGTAAATCCCCTGCGCCGTTTCCGGGCGCAGATAAACGATGGCCGCTTCCTCTTCCACCGGCCCCATAAAGGTCTTGAACATCAAGTTGAACTGCCGGGCCTCCGTCAGCTCCCCCCCGCATTTAGGACAGCGGCCGGAAACGGTTTCATCCGCGCGGAAGCGCCCCTTGCACTTTTTGCAGTCCACCATCGGGTCGGTGAAGTTCGCCACGTGTCCGGAGGTCTCCCAGACCTTGGGGTGCATCAAGATGGCGGCGTCCAGCCCCTCGATGTCGTCCCGCAGAAGGGTCATCGAGCGCCACCAGAACTCCTTGATGTTCCGTTTAAGCTCCACCCCCATTGGGCCGTAATCCCAGCAGGCGTTCAAACCGCCGTAGATTTCGGAGGATTGAAAGATGAACCCCCGCCGTTTGGCCAAGGAAGAAAGTTTTTCCATCACGGTATTTTCTGCCATTCTTTATCCTCTCATAAATCGTAAATTTCGAATCGTTGCCAGAAGGGGCCAATATAGAGGAAGCCCGTCCCCTTTTCAAGGCGCATAAAAGCGAAGTTTGATTCTCTTTTCCATTTGATTTTTTGCCGTATCCCCTTAACTTTCATTCACCCCCGTGAGCAAATTCGAAAACGGCGGGCAATAATTATGGCGATGGTGGAAAACATCCTGCAGGCGATTGGCAGAACCCCCTTGGTGCGCTTGAACAAGATGGTGCCGGAGGGGGCCGCCGAACTCTGGGCCAAAGCGGAGTTTTTGAACCCCGGCGGCAGCGTCAAGGAACGGATGGCGTTGCACATCATCGAGAAAGCCGAACGGGAGGGGGTTCTGAAACCGGGCGGCACGATTATCGAAAACTCCTCCGGCAATACCGGTGTGGGGATTGCCATGGTCGCCGCGCTCAAGGGGTACAAGGTCACCATCACCATCTCCGACAAAATGTCCGCCGAAAAGGTGAATTTACTGAAGGCCTTTGGAGCAAAAGTTGTCATCTGCCCGGCCAATGTTCCGGCTGAATCCCCCCTTTCGTACTACGAAACCGCCAAGCGGCTGGTGCGCGAAACGCCGGGAGCTTTCTTTTTGAACCAATATCACAACCCCGAAAACATAGAAGCACACTACCGCTGGACCGCCCCGGAAATATGGGAAGAAACGGGGGGAAAGTTCGACGCCTTTGTGGCCGGCATCGGCACGGGGGGCACCCTCTCCGGCATCGGCCGGTTCATAAAGGAAAAAAATCCTAATATCAAAATCATTGCCGTGGACCCGGTCGGCTCGGTTTTTTACACCTACTTCAAAACCGGCAAACTTCCCACTCCTCACGCCTACAAAGTCGAGGGGGTTGGCGAGGATATGCTGGTTAAAGCAATGGATTTTTCGGTGGTGGATGACATCATCCAGGTAAACGACCGGGAATGTTTTTTCACCGCCCGGCGGCTGGCCCGGGAGGAAGGGCTTTTTGCCGGCGGCTCCTCCGGCGGGGCGGTCTTTGCGGCCTTGAAAGTGGCGGAGGAACTGGGGGCCGGCAAACGGGTGATTACCCTTCTCCCCGACTCCGGCAATCGCTATCTTTCCAAGGTTTTTTCCGACGAATGGATGCGCGACAACGGCTTTTTGGAAGAGGAGCCGCGGCTGGGAAGAGTCCGTGACATTCTGGCTATGCGCAAGCACAAAGTCATCACCGCCGGCACCAAGGATATCGTTCACAAAGTCATCGACAAAATGAAGCGTTACGACATTTCCCAACTGCCGGTGGTGGAGAACGGCAAACTGGTGGGAATGATTCGGGAAGTGGATTTGCTGAACTATATGGTCACCGGCCGCCATCGCATTTCCGAGCCGATTGAAGTCATCGTCGAAAAAAACATCGAAACGATAAGCCCCGAGGCCTCCATTTCCGCCCTGTCAGAGAAATTTGTGGCCGGGCAGGACACCGCCGTGGTGGTGGTGGATCAGGGGAAAATCGCAGGGCTGGTTTCCAAAATCGATTTGATCGACTACCTCGCCAAAAAGTTCAAGGATTAGTTCCTCCGCCCTTACCAATCCGAAGGTAAAACCTCCTCGCCTTGCCCTCAAGCGAATATTTCCTATCTTTGCGCCGTGTGAAAACCAGAAAAGACCGGTGGTGAATGCCGCACGAAGATGATTCCGCGCTGATTAAAAAGGCGCTTTCCGGCGACCAAGCCGCCTACCAGCGCCTTTTGGCCCGCCACAAAGCCGGCGTTTTTCACATCGTTTTCAAAATGGTGCGCAACCGGGAGGAGGCGGATGATTTGGTGCAGGAAACGTTTATGAAGGCCTTCGCCTCGCTGACCAGCTATCGGGAGGAGTTTCGCTTCACCACCTGGCTTTACCGCATCGCCGCCAACGCCGCCATCGATTCCTTGCGCAAGCAGAAAATCGAGGCGATGTCCTTGGACGAGCCGGTGGAAACTGAGGAGGGGACGGTGGGGCTGGAGATTGCCGACACCGCCTTCAACCCGGAGGAGGATGCCTTAAAGAAGGAAAAGGGGCTTTCCATTCTGGACGCCATTGCTTCCCTGCCCCCGAAGTACCGGGAGGTCATCGAGCTGGTGCACTTGAAGGAAAAACCGTACGACGAGATCGCCGCCATTTTGAAAGTTCCGGTCGGCACGGTGAAGGCGCGGATTTTCCGGGCGCGGGAACTGCTGAAAAAAAAACTGAAATCGCTGCGAAGTTATTGAATGAAAACGGGTCTTTTACAACCGATAATAAATGCAACTTATTGCACTCGGAATTCGATATATATAGTGGTATGACAAAACGAGCGGTTATCTATGTCCTGCCTGCCCTTCTGCTCTTCGGAGGGTTTGTGTTTGCGCAGGACACCAGCCGGCCGACCACCCGGAAAAAGGGCCGCATCACCCCCACACCGCCCGCCGTAACCGTCGAAAACGATTCCGTGCGGGTGATTGTCGGCGAAAATGAAATAATTGTCGAAACCCCCTACGGGAAAACCAAGGCGATTCCGATTCCCCCCATCCCCCCTGAGGAAGCGTTGGAAATGAGCCGTTTGAAAGCTTTGCAAGGCCAGAAAAAATATGAAAAAAGCGGCTTTGTTCTGGGAGATTCTGTCTTTTTGGAGGAGCCGCCGGAGGTGGAAAAAAGCTACCGGTCCCGGCTTTCCACCGGGGACCGGGTAACCTTTGGCCGCACCATCCGGGTGGATGAGGATGAAGAAATAACCGGCGACGTGGTGGCCATCTTCGGCCGGGCGGGAATTGAGGGGAAGGTCAACGGCGACGTGGTGGTCCCCTTCGGATCGGTCTACTTGGGCCCGAGGGCTGAAGTGGACGGGGACGTGGTCACCGGGCGTTTGGACAAGGAGGAGGGGGCGGTCATCCGCGGCAATTTGGTTACGGTGGGGGTTTCCGATCGGGGTATCGGTGTCATCAAGGGCGCCCCCCCCGCTTTGGTGTACAAGGGAAAACGGTATGACTTTTACGACGACGGCGCCCCCTTTGCCAACCTCCCTATTTTTCTTGTCGTCACCATCCTCTCCACAGGCGTTTTGCTTTTGATATACATTTTGACCTGGGCCTTGGTGCCGCAGCGGGTGGAAACGGTTCGCAACCAGTTGACGGGCGGTTTTTTGAAATCCTTTTTCATCGGCTTTCTCGGGGTTCTGGCCATCCTCCCCGTTTTCATTTTGCTTTTGGTGACCATCATCGGCATCCCCGTGGCCTTGATTGTGCTTCCGCTCGCGCTCATCCTCGCCACTTTTCTGGGGGACACGTCAATATGCCTCGCCGTCGGGGAACGGATTAAAAAAACGCTTAACTTCACGACGGAGTCCAAAATCTTTTTGATTGCCGCCGGCCTTTTGGTCCTGGAAATCCCCTTCATTCTTGGGGCCTTGCTTCTGATTATGGAAGGGGCGGCCGTGGGGATGGCCATCTTCCTGCTCATTTTTGGAGGCCTGCTCAATTTGGTTTTATGGATGGTCGGTTTCGGGGCCGTCATTTTGACCCGCTTCGGCGGCCGAACCAAACTCGCGGCCGCCGTGCCGCCCCCGCCGCCAGCGGCGCCGGTGTTTCCACAACCTTCCACCCCTCCCGCAGGAGCATAATATGAAAATCTCGCGTGCTTTATCGGTGTCCGGACTTCTGACTTTGGCCCTGCTTGCGCAAAATGCCCGGGCCGGCCGCACGGTCACCGAGGAAAAAACCATCCCGCTTAAAAACGAAAAAACGCTGGAGACAACCCTCGATTTCGGCGCGGGGGAGCTGGAGCTGAAATCAACCCGCAGTTCCGCCAGCCTTTTCGAAGGCCGCTTCACCTTCCGTCCAGGAAGGATTGAACCGGAAGTCCGCTACTCAGCAAGCCGCACGGTCGGGCGGCTCGATTTGGAAACCCACTCGATTAAAAAACTCTTTTCCGACCGGGACGCCCGCAACGAATGGGATGTCCGGTTTTCCACGGAAGTGACCCACGTCTTTGAAATCAACATCGGCGCCTGCGAAGCGACATTGGACTTTTCCGACCTTCCCGTTGAAGAGTTGAGCCTCGATTTGGGGGCCGGGGATTGCAAGGTGGCTTTCAACACCCCCAATCCGGTTGAAATGAAAAGGCTGGAAATCAACGCGGGCGCCTCCGAGCTGGTCATTTTTGGATTGGGAAACGCCCGTTTTCAACGGCTCGATTTCGACGGCGGGGTGGGGGATTTCACCCTCGATTTTTCCGGCGACTTTGAAGGGGACCGGTACGCCGAAATATCCGTGGGGCTGGGCTCGATTGAAATCCGCTTCCCGCCGGAGCTGGGGGTGCGGGTGCACAAGGACGGGGCTTTTTCCTCGGTCGATTTCGATCCTGATTTGGACGAGGTTTCCGACGGCGTTTGGGAGAGTTCCAACTACACCCGGGCCAAAAACCGGCTCACCATCGACCTCTCGATTGGCATGGGCTTGGCCGAGTTGAAGCGGGCCGAGTACTAATTTTACTTTTTCGGCCGGAAAATGTGCCGCACGGTGGCCGAACTGCCGTCCCCGATGAAAACCGTGGTGTCGAAGGCCAGCGGTTCTTTGCCGAAACCGGGGTGCTTTAAGCTGATTTTGTAGGAACCGGATTCCAAAGTGGTGTCGAAGGCCGGCCCTTCCCTTCCGGCCGGGCGGCCGTCGATGAAAAACGAGGCCTTGGGCACGGCGCGCAGGCTTAATTCCCCTTTTGGCAGCGTATAAGTGACCGTGACCGGCTTGCCGGCGGGAACCTGCACGGTCTGGACGAATCCGGTCCGGTTGGGAACCTGCACGGAAACCGTGTGGGTGCCGGAAACTACCTCCAGCTTTTGGCCGCTGTTTGCCACCTGCACATCGTTCAACAAAATCCGCGCCCCCTTTGGCACCCCTTTTAAGGTAATCCATTGGGCCAACCCCGGCAGCCGCACATTTCCGAAGTTTTTGCTCTCCCCGGGAGCCAGTTCAAACAGGATGGTGGTATCCCGGTATTCCTTGGCGGAAAGGCGAAGTTCATGCCGGCCGGGCGGAACGGAGACTGCCTTGTCCACGGCCACCGGCTGGCCGTCCAGAAAAACCTGCGCCGCCGACGGCTCCGTGTTCAAGGCAAAACTTCCCGGCTGGTCCGCCAAGGGGGCGGCCTGCGCCCCGCCGGTGGCCGAAACATCCAATTTCTGATTCTTCCCGGAAGCGATTTGCACCCCTTCCTTCCAGACGACCTGCCCCTCTTTTTCGATGGCAAGCTGATATTTCCCCTCGGCCAACGAAATTCCTTCCGGCGAATAATCCGTTTTTTTGCCATCCACTTTTAAAATTCCCCCTTCCGGAAAGTTTTCCAGAATCAAAGTCGCAGGTGGAAGAACCACCCGGAATTTTTGGTCGTTTTCCGGACGGGAGGCAATCTTCAAGGCCACGAAGATCCCGATGGAACCGAGGATCAAAACCGCGGCAACGGCCGCGGCCGCCCGCTTGAAACTGAACTCAAAAAACTTGCGGGCGGGCGATTCCTCCCCCTCTTTTTTCGGCTTGGGAACTTTCCTTTTCTTCACTTTTTCCCGCGGCATCGCTTGGAGGGCAATCAGCATCTCCTCCGCCGATTGGAAGCGGTCGTCCGGATTTTTCTCCAAAGCCCGCAGGATGATGAGCTCCAGGCTGGAACTGACCTCCGGATTTTTGTCGGAGGGGGGCGGCGGCGGCTCTTCAATGTGCGCCTTCATCAGAAGAAAATGATTTTCCGTTTCGAAAGGGACGTGGTTGGTGGCCATCTCGTACAAGGTCGCCCCAAGCGAGTAGATGTCTGTGCGGGCATCCACCGGCTTGTGCTCAATCTGCTCCGGGGAGATATAGAGATAGCTGCCGACAATCCGGCTGGTGGTGGCCAAAGTCTGGGCGCCGGAGCCGGAGACCTTGGCGATGCCGAAGTCCATGATTTTGACCAGTCCCTGGTTGGTGACCATGATGTTTGAGGGCTTGATATCCCGGTGGATGATTCCCGCCTGGTGGGCCATTGAAAGCGCCGGCAGAACCTGCTTCATAATCTCCACAATCTTTTCGGTCTTGAGCGCCCCCTCCGCTGCCAGCATCTGGTCGACGGTCCGCCCCTGGATGAACTCCATCGCCAGAAAGTTGTTCACCTCGTCGAATTCATAGAGGATGGCAATGTTGGGGTGGTTGAAACGGGCCAGAGCCCGCGCTTCCTGCCGTAGCCGGTCACGCAGCTTTTGGTCTTCCGTGATTTCCGCCAAAAGCACCTTTAAGGCCACTGGCCGGTCAAGGGTCAAGTCGGTCGCTTTATAGACCGCCCCCATGCCGCCCTCGCCTAACTTCTCCTCGATGCGGTATTTTCCGACAATGTGTCCGACTAACAGTTCAGCCATTCTTTTTATACTTTCGGCAGAAAATATACCAATCTGCGCCGCTCCCGCCAGCAAAAAAAGAGGCCGGGTGACCGGCCTCTTTCGACGCTTAAGGAAAAATTACTTCGATACCTTGGCCTGGCGGGGGTCATCCGCCGGGTTGACGTAGTTGATGCCCCAGGGCCCAATGCCATGCACCTGCACCACGGTTTCTTTTTTAGTCATCGCAAAATGCCGCGTGCCGGTGGCCATCACGGCAAAGCCGCCCGGCGTGAGCTCTTTCATCACCTTTTCGTCGAACTTGTCCCCCAAACCCATATAGAAGCCACCGGAAATGACGGTGACATGCTCATCGGCCGGGTGCCAGTGCGGCGCAACTTTGTAATTGGCTGGCACCTTAATCCGCATGGTAAACGGCCCCGCTTGGGCCGGGTCCCCTTCCAAAACGGCCAATTTGGCGCCCGAAGGCAAAGCCGGCGGAGCATCAACCCATTTTAACTCCGGTTCAATCAGCATAATGTGGTCGGGCTTCTGTCCGGAAGCCATCCCCATTTGCTTCTGCTCATCGGCCCAAGCCCAAGCAAGAGCCGCGAGCACCAGAACAATTGTAAGAACAGCCAATCGTTTCATTTTAACCTCCTTTGGTTCATGGTTTTCGGGCATAAAAATTAAAGCGGCAACGAAAGTTGTCAAGCGGGTCAAAGTAATGAAGCAAGCAGGGCATCTCCTTGGAAAAGCCCCAGAGCCCCTGCTCCCGGAAAATACCCCCCGGCAGAGACTGGGGAGCTACCGGTTGAAGAGAGAATCAAAACCGCTTAACCGGGCGGTGACAGTACGGTTCCTTACCGGTTTTCGCGTAGTAGTCCTGATGGTAATCCTCCGCCGGCCAGAACTCCTTGGCCGGGCGCAATTCGGTCGCCACCTTGAATCCCTTGGTTTTCAGCAAGCCAACAAGTTTTTCAGTCGTCTTTTTCTGCTCTTCATCCACATAGAAAACCACCGATTTGTACTGCTCGCCGACATCCGGCCCTTGGCGGTTCACCTGCGTCGGATCGTGGATTTCAAAAAAGAGCTTGGCCACTTCTTCATAGCTGGTTTTGGAGGGGTCGAAGGTCACCTCGTTGGTCTCGATATGCCCGGTGTTGCCGTTGCAAACCTCCTTGTAGGTGGGATTTTTCTTGTTCCCACCCATATAGCCGACTTTAACATCAATTACACCCTTGGCCTGCTTCAAGTAATATTCCGTTCCCCAAAAACATCCCCCCGCAAAATAGGCCTTTTGTGTCTGCATTTTTGTTTTCCCCTCTGTTTTGGACGAACCCGCCGGTACGAACTTCAAGGAAATCGAATTGACACAGTGGCGCGTATCCTTGTCGGTAAACCCCTCCCCGGTGAAAACGTGCCCCAGATGTCCGCCGCAGTTTACGCAGATGATTTCCGTGCGCATTCCGTCCGGGTCGGGAATTCGCTTGACCGCGCCGGGGATTTCGTCGTCAAAGCTTGGCCAGCCGCAGTGTGAGTCGAATTTGTCCTCCGAGCGATAGAGCTCCGCCCCGCACCGCCGGCAGGTGTAGGTTCCGCTCGCTTTGTTGTTGAGATACTCCCCGGTGAAGGGCATTTCCGTTCCTTTGTGGACGATTACCCGCTCCTCTTCCGGGGTCAACTTATTGTAAGTCACGTTCTTGGTTTCCTCCTTCTTACCTTTCGATAAAACCAGCCCGAACACCCCCAGTAAAACCGCCGTCAGCCCCATAAGTATAATGGATGTTTTCATACCGGCAATAACCTTCACCAAAGCCCCGCTTGTTCCGGGTTTTTTGAGAATTTTTTGTTCCACTTTTCGTTCTTAACGCTGCTGAAATTCCGGTTTGCAATATCCCAAACAGGACGGATTCGGGTTTTGTTCCTTCCTTTTTTCCAATTGACAGAGCGGATGGATAATCGTAAAATGGCCCGGTTGGGAGGAAATGGCCATTGATAAAACTTCTCGGATTTGTATTATTGGGCTCTCTTATGGCGCTGCCCGCACCGGTTTCCGCGCAAACTGAAATGAGCGCTTTCCAAAAAAAGCTGGCCGAAATCATTCAGTCCAAAGGCAAAACCGCCGACTCGGCGCGTTTGAAACAGCTTTTTGACGAGTATTGGAAATACAATATGGAGGAAAACCCGGAATGGGCCACCTACATCGGCTATCCGGGGCTGAACGACCGCTGGGGCGACCGGTCGCTGGCCGCCATCGAGCGGCGCAAGCGGGAAAATCTTTCGATTATGGAGGCGGTCAACTCCATCGCCAAAGAGAAACTTTCCCAAACCGACCAGCTTAATTACGACCTTTTCAAGGATAGAATCGTTTTGGATATCGAAGGGGCGGAGTTCCCCTCCGAACTGATGCCCATCTCCCAGATGGGCGGGGTTCAGCAGGATATCGCCCAACTTTTGACCATCAGTTCCGCCAATTCGGTCAAGGATTACCGGGATATTCTGTCCCGGTTAAAAGCGGTTCCTGCATTGGTCGCCCAGGTGCGAACGCTTTTGGAAAAGGGTTTGAAGGAAGGGGTCACCCCGCCGCAGGTTACTCTGCGGGATGTTCCCCAGCAGGTGCGGAATCAAATCGTGAAAAACCCGGCCGAAGCGCCGGTTTTGGTCGCCTTCAAGGAATTTCCCAGTACGATACCGGCAGCCGAACAGGAAAAACTCCGCAAAGAGGCGCATTCGATTTACAGCCGTGAAATCGTGCCGGCTTTTGAAGAGCTGGCGAATTATCTCGAAAAAACCTACATCCCCGGCTGTCGAGCCGGCATCGGCTTGTCGGAGCTTCCCAACGGAAAAAAGTGGTATGCTTATCTGGTCAAGTCGTACACCACCACGGCGATGACGCCGGATGAGATTTTCAATGTCGGGGAAAGCGAAGTAAAGCGCATTCGCGCCGAGATGGAAAAGGTTATCAAAGAGACTGGCTTTAAAGGAGATTTTGCCGCCTTTTCCCAGTTTTTGCGCAAGGACCCGCAGTTTTTCTTTACCAAACCGGAGGATTTGCTAAAAGCCTACCGGGATATTTGCAAAAGGGCCGACCCGGAACTGATCAAGCTTTTCGGCCATTTGCCCCGGCTGCCGTATGGCATCAAACCGGTACCGGCCTATGCCGAAAAATCGCAGACGACCGCCTATTACGAACCGGGTTCGCTCAAAGCGGGCCGTCCCGGCTACTATTTTGCCAACACCTATGATTTGAAATCCCGGCCCAAATGGGAGATGGAGGCCTTGAGTTTGCACGAGGCGGTGCCGGGGCATCATTTGCAGACCGCCATTGCCCAGGAGCTGGAGGAGCTGCCGGAATTCCGCCGCTGGGGCTGGTACACGGCGTACGGCGAAGGATGGGGGCTTTATTCCGAGGGTTTGGGATACGATATGGGGTTTTACGAAGACCCTTACTCCAAATTTGGGCAGTTGACCTATGAAATGTGGCGCGCCATCCGCTTGGTGGTGGACGTGGGGATGCACTGGAAGGGCTGGAGCCGCCAGCAGGCCATTGATTATTTTACGCAGAACATCGGCAAGGCCGAACACGACATTACCGTGGAAGTGGATCGTTACATCGTTTGGCCCGGGCAGGCCCTGGCCTACAAAATCGGGCAGTTAAAAATTTCGGAATTGCGGGGAATGGCGCAGAAGGATTTGGGGGAGAAATTCGACATCCGCGCCTTTCACGACTTGGTTTTGGGCAGCGGCCCGGTGCCTTTGAATATCCTTGAACAGATGGTCAAGGAGTGGGTCAAGAAGAACAAAGACAGCAAATCCTGATTTTTCCGCTTCACCCTCTAAGTTTTGAAGTAATCCTCGATAAAACCCGCAAAACCAGTATCCCACCCTTTTGTACTTTTCAGTTCGCGTTTCCACGTTAAAATATCGTTTCCGATCTTACGAGTTTCATCACCACGATTTACAACATACAAAGGGGTATTAAGTTTCACGGTTTCAAAAATTTCCTTTATTACTTCATCTGCGGCTCGGTAACCAACAAGGTAGATTTCTGTTGCTTCAGCAATAATTCTTTTCGCAGCATCGATTATTTGTTGTTTAAATCCCACAAATTGCTCATACATTTTACTTGTCAACGGAAGCAAAACCAAGGGATAGGCATATTGGTTTTTAAATCGGGAAGAAGCAATGACATCCAAGTCGTTAAGAGCAGAGTGAGACGGGAGCCACATTTCAGGGTTGCCCATTTCAAGGGGGTCAAAGAAAAATCGACTACTTGCCACACTAATTCTCGCCTTAATATCAATTGCCACTTCGCCTTGCTGTATTGCAGGGTCACTCGTGCGCTTCAAAATAAACCAATTCACGGAGCCATGAGGTTTCAGATAGGGAAAACTACTTAGATAGTCCTCAATCCTTAAGAAGGTTCTACCGTAAATCTCTTCCAGTGCCCGGTCTAAAAGGGTATCATAGTTGAAATTAATCACCCCAAAGAGTTCATCCCGGTCTTTTAACTTTTTAAAAAAAATCCTATAAAGATTTTCTGAGCTATAAGTTCTTGATACGTTCTGCAAAAGCCACCAAATATAAAATGTAATTCTTCCAAAATCTTTCCTCTCGGCATCCATTGTCATTCTGTGTTTTTTCTGAAGAATAGCTTGCCACTTATCTGTTAATAACTGTTCAAGAGGACAGCCGGACACAACCGCATTGTGGTATTCAACAAAATCATCGCCAGTAAAACCTAATTGTTCAGCGTAAGACCAGTATTGTGGTTTGAATAGGTCATCGACCAATGGCGCTTTTTGACTTTCCCCAATCCTGTTCGAATCGTTTTGGGAAGCCAAAGACGCTCCAGCACCAAAAATAAACACTTTCATCAATTACCTAATATATATCACTTTTCCTGAAAAGACGGCGCTACGCACACGGCGTGGCTGGAGCCATTTTCGATTCTCGATTGCTCGGCCAGAATTCTTAAACAGAATTCTGGCGGAGAGGGAGGGATTCGAACCCTCGAGACCCGCAAGGGCCTAACGGTTTTCGAGACCGCCCCATTCAACCGCTCTGGCACCTCTCCAGAAAAATCGGACGGAATTTACGCGCCGCCCGTAAAACCCAAAAGCTTTTTCACCAGCTCCGGCCGGGGGCGCAAAAACTGGTAGCCGAGCAGGTTGAAAACCAGAAGCAAAAGACCCTTTTCCACCTGCCCGCCCAAAACAAAATACGCAAATCCCAAAACGGCGGAAACCAGACAAAGCAAGTATATGGTTATCGTGGTGCTCAAAAGCACGCCGGAAAGGGTGGCTTTGCGCGCTTCCGCCAGCGCGGCCATCCGGGAAGGTGTCAAAAGAAAGAAGCGCATCCAAGCCGCCACTCCCAAATCAGCCAGCGAGACGAGCAGAAAAAGGATAAAAGCGATGTTCAGAACTTCCGGCAAAACGTGTAAAACCGTGCCGGTGCCGGTCAAAAAATAGGCAACGAGCAAAAGGCCGGTGGGAACGCCCAAATTCAAGAGCATCCCCCAGATTAAAACCCGCTTTAAGGTCTCTTCAAAAATCTGCCGGGTTATCAGTTCCTGCATCACTACCCCTTATTTACGGGTTTGTCACGCAAAGTTTTGAAAAATTTTTTTAAGAGCGCTTCCGCCTCCGGCAGCGGTTTGAACTCGACTTTTACCTGATGGTTAAACCTGCCATTGGCCAGAATGTCCACCACCGAGCCGCAGGCCCCCGCCTTGGGGTCGCGGGCGGCAAAAACCAGCCGGTCGATCCGGGATAGGATGGCCGCCCCGGCACACATCACGCAGGGCTCGAGGGTGGAAAAAAGGGTGACGCCGGAAAGCCGCCAGTCGCCCACGGTTTGTGAGGCGGAGGTGAGTGCAATCATCTCGGCGTGTGCTGTGGCATCCTTCAGCGATTCCACCTGATTATGCCCCCGGCCCACGATTTTGTTTTCGAAAACGGCGACGGCGCCGACCGGTACTTCCT
Organism: Verrucomicrobiia bacterium; assembly: GCA_035574275.1. Classification (NCBI taxonomy): domain Bacteria; kingdom Pseudomonadati; phylum Verrucomicrobiota; class Verrucomicrobiia; species Verrucomicrobiia bacterium. The sequence continues at coordinate 14,608 of DATLYY010000031.1, read as the reverse complement.
TTTTTTCAGCGGCTAAATGCGCTTCGACCAGCGCTTTTTTCATCCAGAAACTGTCGTCAATTGCGGGGAGTATAGCCATCAGGTCTGCAAAAAAACTGGTTTCAAACCTATCCGTAGCCAAGAAATTGAATCTTAAAAGCGCGCCCAGGAGGAGTCGAACCCCCAACCTTCTGATCCGTAGTCAGGCGGCCACATAAAAAAGCGACTTTGTTGTACCACAACGAGTTAGCCAATGACAAAAACTAAATTCGTATGAGAATCTGGCGGCCTTTTTGGAGCCAACTTTTTTGTGTTTCTAAAGCCGCCTCTCCTATTTCTCCGCCTCCTTTCTTGTTTCAAAACTCCTTCCTCCATTCCTTTCGGGGGATTTTCCCTTCCGTTCGTGAATTAAGCGCTGGACATTCAGAGTGTCAAGGAAGAAGTCGGGAATAAACGATGGTTACGGAGAACCCCTCTGCCTTAAGATGGATTCGGTGATTGCCAATTTCTCTCTGGCAGGAGCAAAGTTGGGATTTAACTCGAGTGATCTCCGAAAAGCCTCACGGGCTGATAGGAAGTCGCTTAGCTTGGCTAGAGCCAGTCCGTAATTATAATAAAGGGCGAAATTGTCGGTCTTTCTGACCAAGGCCCTTTCAAAGTAGATCAACGCCTCTTGCGTGCGCCCGAGGTAATCCAAAGCAGTTCCCAAATCCGCGGCAGCGTCGGTATTGTTGGGGTTTTCCTCTAAGGCCTGCTGAAAGTATTCCACGGCTTTTCCCAGATCGTTCTGTTCCCCACGGCTGCGCCCCAGCCGGTAGTAAATGCGGGATTTCAAATCGGCAATGTTTTCGCCAAATTCGCGGGAGGAAACGAAGAAGGGCTGGGGATCGTAAGAGGGCTGGTAGTCCTTCAAGCTGTCCAAAAGGTCAAGCAGAACCGGCTCCGCAGCTCCGTAACGTTTGGCTTCCAAAAGAAACGAGGCCTTAAGGAAACGTCCCAAAAGAAAGCTGGGGCAGTTCTTTTGGCCCTGTTCGAGAACCAAAAGCGCGCTGTCCGGCATTTGCAGGGCACGGTAAGCCAAAGCCCAATTCAGATAGGCATCCTGAAAGTACGGCTTGGCGGCGGCCGCTTTCTCGGCCCAAAAGACAGCTAAGCGTGGAAAACCCCGCAAGCGTTGGATGAGTGAGAGGTTGGTCAACGCCTTTTCCGATTGGGGTTCCACTTCCAGTTCTCTTTTGAATTCCTCCTCGGCGGTTTTCAAATCGCCTTGCCTCATTGCCACTACGCCCAGATTTAGATGTCCAAATTTATATTCCGGGTTCAATTGTAATGCTTGCCAAAAAAACTGCCGCGCTTCGGCGTAATTCCCCTGCTCCAGAAAGACGTTGCCTAATCGGAATAAGCCCGCCGGTTTGATGTTCTTTGTAAAGCCGTAGAAGTTCGAATTCACAAAGAATGAAAAAAGTGCCAAGGCCGCAACGAAGGGCAACAGGTTCTGTTTGTTGCGAAACCGTTTCCACAATTCGAAGACGGCGTAAATCGCAAACAAGGTCAAAAACGGCAGAACCGGTAGGCGGAAACGGGCATTGACGAAAAAGAGGATTACAGAGAAGGCGTAAATCAAGATGAAGGCGGAAAATAGGCGGGCCTTGCGATTCACAAAGGAAAAGACGATTCCCAAAAGCCCCAAAGGTCCGATGAGCCAGAAACCAACGGGCAGGAATCGAATGAGCGACGAGTTTTTCCAGAAAAGATAAATGTCTTGATTGTTGGAAATCTCGAAGCGGGTAAAAAATAGACAAGTTTTTTTGAGTAAGAGTTTGAAGGCATCAAGGGGCTGGCTTTTCCAGAACTCCAACCCTTTTCCATACCAGAAATCGGACAGCTCGGCCGAGGAAAGATCCCTTCCGGTCTCCGCTTTGGCCATTGCGCGGATATCCGCCAACTCCCAGTTGGTCTGCAACCGCCCGGGCATCATCGAGGTATAGCCGTTGGCCGCCGGATTGTTGCCGATGTAGAAGTTGATTCCCCCCTGCGAAGCAATCAAGACCAACGGTTTTTCCGCCCGGTAATTGTGGATAGCCACCGGCAGAATCGGCAGGAAAACCCCAATGAGAAAGAAAGCGGCGAATTTTAGTTGCCGTTTCAGCATTTCGCTTTTGTGAAAGCAGTACCAAATCCAAAACAAAACGACCGGGACGAAAATCAAAATGTTCGGTCTCGTTATAGCGGAAAGCCCGAGCCAAAGACCGGCCAGTGTCCAGTTGAGCGGGGATGGCTTTTCTTTGGCTTTGTACAAAAAAATGAAAATGAGCAAATCGAGCGGGAGAAGGAGAAAGTCGAGCAACAGTTCCCCTTCGAAATAGATAACGCTGGCATAAGTCGCAAAAACGAGCCCGCTAACGATGCCCAGCTTTTTCCCAAACAGCCGGGCGGCCAAAAGCGCCAGCAAGACCACGCCAATCGCCCCGAGGAGATATTGCACGATGCGGGGGGCAAGGTAATTGTGGCCAAAAACATAATAGGCCCCCCCTAATAGGTAGGGATAGAGCGGAGCGCGGAAAAAGGCCTGGGGCTGGGTCAAGTGGCCTTGGGCCACGGCCTGCGCCCATTCATCGTGGTAACGGGCGTCCAAGGTTGGATACTTGAACGTGGGATTGTCGTAAATCTGCGAAAGGTATAGCAGGCGGCAAAATATGGCAAAAACGAAAATCAGATATAGGGTCTTTTTTGTAAGAATTTGGCCTTTCAATATGCCGTCCCCCTCATCCAGTTCCTTGGGCATTTTTAAGTTGGATACCTTCCTCACGGCCCTCAATCAACGCTTTTATTAAGGAGGGGTCAAGAACCTTATTCTCGAATTTGAAGGTCAAAGCAAATCCAATGCCAAAAAAATTTCTTAAAATTTTCCTTGACAACGAGGGAGGAGTGGCCATTTATTGTCACGGATTGAGTGGATTATGTGAATCCACGATAAAAGAGAGGGTACTTTACCTTTTGAGCGGTCAGCGAGCCAGAACTGAGTAGGTTAAAGACCGGGAGTTCACCGAAACGATCTAAAGCCCCAAGCGACTCCGAATAAAAGGCGGGGAAGTTAGGGGAGGCAGACAGGGCAGGATGAAAACCGCAAGGTTAACCAAGCCAATAAAATCGCTAAAGCAGGCGTATAAGTATTTGGGGGGAGAGCAAAGTTTTAGTGGGTAATTTCACGAAGTGTCAACTTATCTTGACTGGTACTCTGGTTATTGCAATTGGTTGTGCACAAATACCAAATAGAAAAGGTGATGCCACCGGCCCAGAGCAATGTGGACCCGTACTCTCCGGACAGCTATCAGGAGTTGAAGTTCCAGCCAACGACTCCCTTTTCGCTTATATGAGTATAATGCGTAATGAAGAGGTCATTCTCGTGGGCGATACCGTTAAACTTGAAAACTTCCAATCTTCACCAATCGTCAAAGATACCACACTCCAAGCAGATATTTCCACGCTTTCCCCCGGAAACTATCAGGTCTTTTACCATGTCTGTGAAAATGAGCAGGACGTAGGTGTCATTTCTAAACGGCTATTCAGCCTAGGACCATTACCGACCTTTGTAACAGCTGCTGGGCCATCGATTCCGTTGCTATTTGGTGATACATTACGCTTGAAGGTTGTTAATGTGGATACCGCTCATATCGCCGTCGAGCCTTCAAGTGGTCGCTCCGATGTCGGAGACGTCCCTTCTGTATGGTTATTAAAGGGTGGGCTTTACCAAGTTTATCAAAATTCCGATGGCTCTTATATCGAGATTGTGGGTGCTCATATACAAAAGAGTTCTGCGAGAGCGGCGGAATTGAGTGGTAAACAGAGAAAATGCACAGCCGAAATTGACGTAAAACGCCCCATCGGTTTGGGTAACACCAACAACTCACTTGACGGTCTTATTATTGACGTGGCCAATGAGTTTTGGATTCCGCCTCAAATATTGAAAGCACAAGTTGATCAAGAGAGCAAATTTGATCTTGCAGACAAAGGATATCGTTACGAATTGAAAAACATTGACGAGAATAGCTTGCAGGGTTCGGGACATCTTTGGAAACTTACGAGCGATCCTTACAAAAGATATGTTCTGGCTGGTAAAAATTCATCCGGCTTCATTTTCCTGTTCGATGGAGACTCCATACAATTTCTTCCCGAAAACCAATACACTACTTTGCAATACCGCTCATCTCCTGACGTGGTTATTTCGGATATACATACAGGCGATGGACTCGGTATTTCTGCTTGGGATTTATGGGACCAGAATCCAAATCTGGGCTGGGAAACGAGACCTGGTAGCGATTTTACCGCCCAAGTTGTGGTCGCAGCGAGCTATGGTCTACTTCATATGACATACGTAACGGCTGCAGATGAAGCTAGCCATATTGGCTATGGCAATTTAAATCCACAACGAATGTTCACAAATGATCGATTGGGACTCACCTTCGGTGCCAAGTGGGTAAGATACTTGAGGGACTACTACGGAACATCATTTAGCGACTGGAACTTGCAGTGGAAAACAGCGTTAGGGAAGTACAATGGAGGAAAGGGTGCGCCACAAAATTCAGATGGCACTTTTATATGGAGCTCAGCTCAAAACTATGTAGATTTCGTTTGGGGAAAAGTTTCGGGTTATGAGCCGTGGTAACCTCTTATTGGGAGAACTAAATGAAGATTAGAGATCGTTCAATTAGCATTTTGATCATCTTCGGCTTATTCTTTACCATTTTATTTTCTTCTATCGCGCGCAGTAAAAAACCTAAACAACATGTTCCGGCGTCTACCGAAGAGGTTAGGGTAATTGTGAGCGAATTGCTTAAATATGCACCCCAGGACCTTCGTAGCCGAAACGAAGCTCAGAAAGAAAAGCTTAAAGCTGAAGGTAAGGGGCCGTTGACTCCTACAGCTGAGCTTCGCGTCGAAACATATTGGAATGGGCAGTTAGATTCTACAGATCAAGAATGGGATGTTGTATTTTATCGAGGAGTTGAAGACGCTAAGTTCGTGATTCTAAAAGGAGACGCTACAGGAAAAAAACACATCAAATGGGAAAGCCAGCTTTTGCCCTCGACCGGCGCTTCAATTGACACTGTTGACGACCTTAACAAGGACGGGAAACACGAAATCGTGTTATTTTTTCCACATAGAAGCATCGTTGGCGCACAGATATATACTTGGGACGGAAGAGAAGCGGTATTGTTGCCTTTTGACGACGATGGCAAAGAACATTCGTCCATTGGAGGAAATGATATTTATTTTAAAGATATGGACAGTGATGGCATTGCCGAAGTGATTGAGTCGTCGCGTTTAGAGATTCCAATGGATTCAACCTATCAAAATACCGAGTTCGTTCAAGAGACCAAAATTTATCGTTGGAACGGAAGGGAATATCAATTGTGGGAGAAGTCAAGAAAATCCCTTCCAAAACCTAAAGAACGGTGAAAATAGAATTTGGAAAAGCGAAAAGTTGTTGATTGGAGTATTAGAGGTGAAATTATGAACAAGATTGTTCTATATTTTTTTGCTTTCTTATTATGGGATAGCTTACTTTTTGCCCAAACCCTACCCTCTTTCAGTTCCAAGCTTTTATTACCAAAAAACTTGGTTCCTGCGTATTCTCGAATGAACTCGCAGACCAGCCAGGCACGCTTCAATACGCAGATATTTTCTCGCCCGTACGGGGTTTCAGCGTTCGTTTACAACGACGACCCCACCTGCACGCAAGGAAATATAGAGTTAATTGGTGTGGCCGACGCCAATTGGGACCGGTGCTGGGTCTATAAAAAAGATGGCGGTGGGGAAGATATGGCTTGGCAGGGGGAACATGGCACCAATTCTTTTCAGTTTGCCAGTCCGCGAGGGATTGCATTCGGGTGGACGGGCGGGGTTTATGTATCGGACGCTTACAACAACCGAACTCATGTTTACACCGTGGATGCATGCGATGTGTTGAACGTGCAATTTGTGCGCTTTGACTCGCTGGGCGAAGGCACGCCTTTGAAAGAACCGAGGGGGATTGATGAAGTGGAGTATAAAGTTCAGGGTTCCGTTAATCCCAACTTGGTAGCGCAAATGTACGCGGTGGCGGATTATGGAAATAACCGGATAGTAATCTTTCCGGGAGGGCGAGTTTTTCCGGGTCCCACGGAAACCCGTTTTCAATTTAATAAGCCGACGGCCGTTGCCTATGCTTGGGATAAAACCACCGGTATGCTGAAAAACCATCTATACGTGGTCAGCCAGGGGAACGGGGATATTTATTGGCTGCAGATGAACAATACGGCGCTTTACACAAACGAGCTTGTTGTGGAAAAAGCGGTGCGGCTTGATTTTGACTGGCTGGTTTTTACCGGGCAAGCATTGGCCAATTATTTTTTGTCCTCAGCGACGGTGGATAATCACGGGATGCTTTGGATTTTGGATTCTAACAACGGGATGGTTTATAAATTTTGGCCGGCCTATATGAACAGCTCGGATACGCTGGTTTTGGTCGGAAGCTGGGGCGGGATTGGAACAGTGGATTCGCTATTGAACTATCCCAACGCCATCGAGGCCGAGCACGGGGCCTGGGTTGATCACTGCGGCGGGAATCCGGGCTGCCCGAACAACCAGTATCCGTTGGCGAATTTGCATGATATTTTCGTGACGGAAACTTGGGGGCCGACGACGGGGATACGGCGGTTTTCGATTGGGGTGGAGGCATACGTTGATAGTTTCAAATACATAGCCAGAGGAGATTCGGGTACCGGCAATGCCGTAAATTGGTGGCATCATTTTACCGACTATGTACGGATTACGGAACAAGTGTTTAAAATGCCGCAAAACACTTTGGTTCAAACCGTGTCGAACAACGTGGAAATACCGCCCAAGTCGAGTTACGGAGGGCTGTGGGTGGTGGGGGCGAACGACAGCGGGACCTATAAAGTCAAGATAACCTCAACTTCGCTCTATGGAGATGCCGTAGATATAGATTCTTTCACGGTGTTCGTTGATACGACCTTACGCAACCATAGTCCCACCATTACCCAATTTCCAAGGTTCGTACATCCGGAATGGACCTGCTTTTTCCCTTCCGACTCCGGCATTGGGCTCGGACCTCTCAACTGGGGAGGTGATTTTGTAAAGGTTACTGCAACCGACCCGGACAATGACCCTTTGACCTACACCTGGACAATTATTCCTTCCGGCGGGTCTGTGGGGGCTGACTCCCGCCACGCAGGATATGGCAGCTATTCCACTTTGGCCGATTCCGTTTTTTATGGGGTTCCCAACAACGTTGGGCGGGCAGGAAATCCCGGGATGCCAACAACGGATTGCGACGAGTGTCTATTTCTAAGGATTACCGACCCGGCGGAGAATTTCGTTAAAAGCTCTATGGGACCCGGCAAGCCCACCTGTCTGCGAGGGGACGTGGATGCCAATGGTATTCATACGCCAGCTGACGTTGTACTTTTGCTTAAAATTATTTTCTCGGATATCGCGCCTCCACCCTACGGCGATTATCACTTAATGGCAGACATTAATTGCGACAACTGGGCCAGTCCAGCCGATGCTGTATTGTTTCTGCAAATGGTCTTTCAAGGCGCATTTCCACCTTGCTAAACCGGATGAGATGGAGTGGATAATGAAAAACTTTTACAGAATATTCCGTAAGGGAATCGCTCTCGTCGTCTTAGGATATTCCACCAGCTTTTCAACGCCCGACCCTCGCGACTCGGTTATTATTGAGTCCAGGTCGGTCAAACCTGGGATTGGAAATCCTGCAGTTGTTGTGCGCGTTTACATTACAAATAAGGACTCACTGACAGGTGTTGTAGTTGCCCTCGTTGAAAAGACCCTGACGGGCAACGCTTATATGACGTTGGGGTATCCCCGTAAGGATACCGTCGGCGGCGCGGTTCGACGGCTAACCTCGACTTTGCAGGGAATGTCTATTTTTGCCACCAATAAATACAATAGCGTATCACCCGATTCTTTCACGATCGCCGCTTTTTTCGAAACCGACAATCCAGCTTCACTTGAACCCCCCAATCTTACCCGCAAGGCGTTTTTTGAATTTGAGTTTGATACGGTTAACACAGATTCGGGAAGAATTGTTCTGGATACCGGGAAAATAGCTCTCGGCAAAACGGGTTTCGTTAATAATAATGACCGAGACGTCCCCGTCAATTTTGTGAAAGGAGTGATAACGGTTGACCCGATTTCTCCATTAGTTACAGTTACAGACCCAAATGGGGGCGAGTCGGTGCCAAGACCTTGCCCCTATACAATAACTTGGGATGCTTCAGATAACGTTGGAATAACCACAGTGGAAGTATGGTTGGACAGAACAAATGGTGGGGTATCTTATGAGCTACAGCTAGCCAACCTTACGGGGAATCCGGGTTCCTATGATTGGACTCCAGGAGGTTCGGCGAACAGCAGCAACGCAAAAATTAAAGTCATCGTCTCCGATGCAGCGGGCAATGTCAGTTCCGACGCGTCAGACGCTTCGTTTTCTATTGTCACGAACTGCTTTGTGAGACCAACAGCGGGATTCGATATTAACAAGGACGGTATTTATAGTCTCGTCGATATCATTTTATATATGAACATAGTTTATACGGATACTGATGAGAGCACAATCAATATGAGCAAGGAATATATCAAAACTATGCTCGTTGCTATCTTTTCAAGTTCGCCTTAGCACCTTAAGAGCGCGCTACAGAAGTTTCAAATAATTTCCCACCGACTCCTCAGAACGGGTACTAAAACCAATAAAAACGATTTCCCTTTTTTCATTTATCCCTACAATCGTCGGAAAATGCTCAACATGGTGTTCCGCGGTGAATTTCCCGTTTGGGTCGTTATACAAGGGGAATTTTATGCCCTTCCCGGCTCGGTAAGCATTCATCCGATCTATAGTTTCGTACGAAACGCCGAACACCTGATACTCGTGACTGATACTGGGATACATACTATCCCAACGACTGACGGCCTGAACGCAATCCTCGCAATCTGTGGTTAAGAAGATGACCACTGACTTCCTACCGGCCAGAGATTGGTACAAATCTGGCTGCCCACTGACTAGACCTGTAAACCTAAATTCTGGAAAGTATTGACCAATCCTCAACCGAAGAACTGGATCTGATTTTAGCGCCTCGGCGGATCGGACCTTAAAAAAATAGCTTCCGGCGACAATACCCAAAAAAGCTGCTATTAGAACTCCGACAAGCATGAAGGCGATGGTCTTTTTGGAGATTCGAAGATTTTCCGACATGTTCTTTCCTCCCATCAACGATGTTGGTCAACTCGTCTTTTCAGGCAGAATTGATCCAAGAGATTTGAGGTAATGGTTCCGCCCCCCTTCTCCGGCTTTAGAGAAGGAGGGCGTTTTAATCAATCATTACAGGCATCTCGTGCACGTACCGCTGCACCCAGTTGCTATGCAATCTCCACTGCAGTTTTGCGGCGTGCAGTTACATGGCGGGCCGCAGGCCCAGGCTTTAGGAACCGAGAGGAAATACCCCGCCCCAAAGCTAACGAAAAAGACAGCCAGCAGGACGATTGCGAAAATTCTTTTCATTCTTTCTCACCTCCTCTGTGGGTAGTAAGGGTTTTACAATAAAAAAGCCGGCTCATCTGTGGCCGGCTTTAAAAACTCAAAAAGCTAAATTACAACGCCTTTGGCAGTTTTCGTTAGCGGGTTGTCCTGCAAGGTTGTCGATTCGATCCGCTACGAAATAATCACGATCGTTCGTAGCCATCGTTCGTCCAATACTTGACCAGAAGATACCTTGCCTGAAAAGAGCTTGTCAAGAAAAATAACGCTTGTGAAAAAGATAACTTGTCATAATGCTGTCACAAATATTTAGCCAGGATTCTTTCATCTTTTAAAAAAAGGGGTTGACAAGGAAAATGGCCAAAACTATTTTGACATTCCGAAGCAGGATAAGGGGTGGCAGCAATACTTGGAACCCCACTATTTGCTGTCAGAACCTCTGGTTTTAGTCGCACACAGAAGTTGATATAGGAGGAACGGGTAGGTGCGTCAATTCTCGTCGGAAAAACTTTCAAAAACCCGAAAAAAGCAAAAAGGTGGGGATTTTGTCGTCGTTTGACGGTTTACTTTTCCACGAAAAGGTTCTGCTGGTTTTAGGGGCTGTGCTGTTTGCGGTACTGCTTTTCATTCTGGTGTACTACGCGATCCATAAACGGTCCCTCAAGAGCCTCCTTGCATTTTTCCTTCTGCCCATAGCAATGATCGGGTATCCAAGCATCCAGAAAATCAGTTATAGCGATGGTGTCCTGGAAGTTGAAAAACAGACCGGAGAGGCTGAGGCCAACCCCCGCGATTCGGTGACCCGCAATACCCTTAAGACTAATCTAAGGCAATTGGAGCAACGTCCAACCGCGAATCCAGATGTCTTATTGAAATTTGCCAAGGCGAATGCCGCAATTGGGGACACGACAAACGCGGTACGGTTGGCTGACTCAGTTCTCAAAATTCAGCCTAATCTCCGGCAAGCAGTTATGTTGAAAAGAAATCTATTATCTAGATAACGCTATCTCATGAATTATAGCTAACCACTCACGAGGAGGACTTTCGATGAAATTCGGCGAAGCGATAAAAACCGTTAGAAACAGAAAGTGGCTGGCTTCGATCTTGTTGTCGATTCTGGTCACGATATTCTTTCTTCCGTCCGTATCGTCTGCTCAGATAGAAATCACCTTGAAAAATAAGTTTATCGACGAGTACAAAGACCGGGCCACGATTGAAGCTACATTCACTGTCGACAAGGCCCATGCAAAGCCGAATTCGCCAAGTAAGGACGGGGATATGCATGTCGCCGGTAGAGCGCCAGAAATTGAGCTCCCGGTGGTTGCCGAGATCATGAACGCAAAGTTTGAGAAACCGTCCGTCGATCTCGTTCACAACCTCGAAGGAACGGGTACTCCTGCCAAGACTTCCGGCGCATGGAGAATTTGGTGCGAACATGCCGGAAGCTCTCATCAGATTCAGGGAGCATCACTGGAACCGTTCGCGACTACCAACCCCGACCATGTTTTCGAAATCCATCCGGTGACCTCTCTCGAAGGCACTTCCTTGCTGGGCAGTCTCAAAAAAATCAAAGGGTTCAAAACCAAGAATGCCGAGGACGCTTTTTCGAAGTACGAAAGTATAAAATGCCATCTTTCGGTCAATGCTTCAAAGAAAACCACGACCATTACGACCTCTATGGCCGGCTACAATTACGTCGAGTTCATTATGGAAATTACGGGAGAGCAAAAGGTTGTAGACGACGGGAGATTTGTTATGGCTTCCGTTTTGGATCTAGATGAAGAAATGCTGGTGTACAATCGGAGGATGGTTTTCATCAAAGACTCTCCTCCCGAGTTAAAAGTTAAAGACCTAAAGCCGGGTGACCGGCTCCACGTGCTTGGAATACCCAGAATCAGCTTGAAACTTATTGACTGGAGAATCGACAACCGTCAGACCCGTCCGGAGGCCCTGGATTGGGATTTGCCTTATGAGATGATCATCGTAGCGGTGTATTAATTATCACAAAAGAGGAAAATGCCAAGCTTCATATTATCAAGCAGAACGCTTCCAGCGTCCCTCCGGACTCTTGATGTTCGAGCTGATGATACAGATACACGGGATTATATCTACGTTTACGAGCCCTTCCTTGCCCTACTTGCCCCTTCTCTTATTCCCCCAGAACAGGTCCCAATCCTTGACCAAGGAAATGAAGGGGCATGTGTCGGCTTCGCACTCGGGACAGTAATAAACGTCTCTCTACACCGCCGCTTCCTCAGCTTGCCCAAGAACGAACACGGCTCCAAACCCGAACAAGTGAGCGCAAGAATGCTCTACGAGATGGGGAGACGATATGACGAATGGCAGGGTGAAAACTACGAAGGGACAAGCCTGCGCGGAGCAATGAAGGGGTGGCACAAACACGGAGTCGCCACGGAAGATTTGTGGCCGTATAGGGTCAAACGCGGCAGAAAGTCGGTAATTGACCAGGAGTTCACCCCTGAACGAGCCAGGGATGCCGCCCGGCGGCCCATCGGCGCTTACTACCGGATTCTCGACAGCGACGTGAGCCATGTTCAAGCGGCCATAACCGAGGCGGACGCGGTGCTGGCTTCCGCCTGGGTTCACTCGGGATGGCAGAACGAGAATCTGTTGGACGCAAAGGGTACGTTCAAGCAGATCCGTCGCCAAAGCGGGAAACAAGGTCTGCATGCCTTTGCCATCGTTGGATACACTCCAGAGGGGTTTATAATCCAAAATTCATGGGGGCCAAGCTGGGGGGCCAACGGACGCGCGCTCCTCAGTTACGATGACTGGTTCGAGAACCGACAGGATGCCTGGGTTGCCCGATTGGGCCCCCAAACGCTTGATTCCAAAGGTGAACCGAGAATTTTTACAGTTGGTTTTGTGGGCAGAGCCGAAGAAAGCAAGGCCGGGACAGTGGTTACAGGGTTGGGCATAAACCCCCTGCTTCTTCCTTACTTAATCAATACGGGCGACCGAGGGGAGCTTTCAACTGGCGGGAGGCTGATAACGCGAGAGGAAGAACTCCCGGATATGGCTCGAAAGGTGATGGGATCCAAGGAACTCGCCGATGGTTACCGACACATTGTGTTGTACGCCCACGGCGGACTGAATTCGGAGGCTACATCGCTTCAGACGGCCAATCGCCTGTGGGGGTTTTGCAACGAGAGAAGTATTGTCTCTTACTTTTTCATATGGGAAACGGGAATATCTGAGTCAGTGTTAGGGTGGCTGCGGAGTGATGATGACGCATCCGGTCCAACCAAGTTCAGCTTTCACGACGTGTGGGAAAACATCAAAAAGGGGACGGGTACTATCATTCGGGACAGTCAGAAATACTTCGGGAAAAAACTGGCTCCTATTGCCAGGGAGGTCTTTTGGGATGAAATGAAAGGACGCGCCGAAGGCTCCGCTTCTAAAAACGGTGGGGCGAATCTTTTTGTACAGAATCTCTTGGGCGTGATGAAGGAGACTCCGTCCGCAAAGTTTAAACTTCATCTTATCGGCCATAGTGCTGGCAGTATTTATTTGGGTTGGCTTTATCAAAACGTCCTCTCCGGTCTCCTTAAGCAAAGCCCAAACGTCAAGCTCGCCTCTGTACAATTTATGGCCCCTGCCTTATCGATCAGGCGAACGCAAGAGGCATTCTATCTTGACCGACGATGGGCTGTTTCTAAAAAAGATTTCCGTATCTATATGCTCAATCCAAAGAACGAGGAGCGAGATAGCATTAAGATATATCCCAGTTCCTTGCTCACCTATGTGGCCGATCATCTCGAAAGTCCTAATAAACGAGTCCCATTACTTGGTCTCAGGACAGATTTCGAAAAACACGTTGATTTTGCAGAACCAGTTGCAGCCACTTTTTCCACTCGGCATGGTGAATTCGACGAACCGAGATACGAGGTTGAGCAAATCCTGAACGGGATTGCCGAAGGTGGCTTCTAATGTTACCCTTTCCAGATTCATTGAGAAAGTAAAGACGTGATTCAGTCACTCAACCTCAAAAGGCGACATTGCTACATTCTGAATATGAGATGGCCGTGGGAAGCGAGCCAGTAAGGAGGTGAACAATTGGTTATTAAGTTGGATACCATTTACGAAGTAGCGAGCGGAAAAGTAACATTGAGCGTAATAATTGGGGAGGCTCAACTGGGAAGCTCACTCGTTAAGCTGAACGATGTCGAGCTCGGAATAGGTCAAATCAACAATCTCTCAATTGGGAGGGGGTCTGATATCGCCGGCAAGACGCTCTTTATAAAAACGGTCGTAACCGATGTTAATGACAAAACGAATCTTACCAGCGTTGGATACGTCTTTAAAGGCGGAAAAGTTGATAAACGATATGACCTAAATGCAACGGTTAACGAAGAAGGCGGCTCTGTGATATATCGTGCAAACTTTAAACTAATTGCCTAAATATCGATGCCATGCTGATTAGAAATCCGAAGAAGGCAGGATTACTCGTTCAAGCTATTATTCTGATACTATTTCTAAGTAAGATCGGACTAGCTCAAAAAGTATCTCTTAATGATCTTCGTACGCCGCCCTCCCCGGCCTTTGTCCTACTCGGTGTCGAGCCATCATCGATCGAGAGACCCAATACCCCAAAAGCCTTTGCGGCAAGTCTATTATCCGCGGTCAATCAAAGCGATTTTCTACCCAAGAACTACGCGTTAGAGATAGCGCCATATTGGCTTTACTCTCATCCGAATCTAACATTCGATGATTATTATAAAGCGGGATTAATAGGCACAGTACTGCAAACAGGCTCACTTTCATTAGCTACCTCGATAGCTCCTAACAGCATCGACAGCCTGCCAGATACAGCAAGGCTCGGGTTTGGCTTACGAACAATCCTAATTAACGGTAAGGCAAACTCCGATTTGTCAGCCTCCGTTGCCAACTTGCATACTATTCAGGAAAACTGTACTGCTCCCCTTTAGTCAAGCGGCCTGATATGGAGTCATCGGGCTGAGGTTATAGGTTTTCTCGAACCTGTTCGGCGGCTGGTAGCCCAGGGCCGAGTGCAGGTAGGTTTCGTTGTACGTTTCGATCCAGCCGTTC
>DATLYY010000030.1 GCA_035574275.1 Verrucomicrobiia bacterium | reverse complement strand
GCCGCCGCGGCGGCGCTGGCCCAGCGCGGCTTCCGGGTTCACGTGCTGGAGCGGAAGTCGATCCCCGGCGGCCGGGCGTCCTCTTACGAGGCGCAGGACACCGGCGAGCCGGTGGACAACTGCCAGCACATCCTGATGGGGTGCTGTACGAACCTCCGGCGGTTCTACGCGCACGCCGGCGTGGAGGACCGGATCCGCTGGGTCTCCTGCATCCGGTTTCTGGACCGGCGCGGGCGGGTGTGGGCGCTTCGCGGCAGTCGGCTGCCGGCGCCGTTTCACCTGATGCCCTCCTTCATGCGCCTCGGCTTCCTGGCGGCGGCGGACCGCTGGCGGATCGCCGCGGGGCTGATGGCGATGCTGCGGGCTCCCGCCCCGAAGGAGGATCTGCCCTTCGCGGAGTGGCTCCGCGCCCACCATCAGACGGCGCAGGGCGTGGCGCGCTTCTGGCGGCCGATCGTGGTGAGCGCGCTCAACGAGGAGCCGGAGCGATGCAGCACGCGCTACGCCTTCCAGGTGTTCCGCCAGGGGTTCCTCGGACACCCGCGGGCGTACGAGATGGGCGTGCCGCGCGTTCCGCTGCGGGAGCTGTACGGACCCTGCGTGGACGCGGTGCGGCGAGCGGGTGGGTGCGTCGCCTTCCGCTGCGCCGCGCGAGCGCTCCGGGTGGAGAAAGGCGCCGTCACCGGGGTGGAGCTGGATGACGGCCGGCTGGAGGCGGACTACGTGATCAGCGCCGTGCCGTTCGAAGAGGCCCGGCGGCTGCTTCCGGAGCCCGTTGCGGCGGATCCCTCCGTTCGCGCCTGGGACCGGCTGGAGGTCTCCCCGATCAGCGCGGTGCACCTGTGGTGGGATCGCGAGGTCACCGCACTGGACCATGTCGCCCTGGTGGACCGACCGATCCACTGGGCGTTCAACAAGACGCGGGACTTCGGCCGGGACGGCCCGGGGACGTATCTCGGGCTGGTGGTGAGCGCCTCGCGCGACTGGCTGCCGCTCTCGCGCCGGGAGATCCTGGAGATCGCGGAGGCGGAGGTGCGGGCCGCCCTTCCCGGGACGGCTGGCGCGCAGGTGGTGAAGGCGGCCGTGATCAAGGAGGCCCGGGCTACGTTCTCGCCCGTGCCGGGCGTGGACGCGCTGCGCCCCCCGTGCGAGACGCCGATCCGGAATCTTTTCCTCGCCGGGGATTGGGTTCGGAGCGGCTGGCCGGCCACGATGGAGGGGGCGGTGCGCAGCGGCTATCGCGCGGCGGAGCGCGTGCTGGCGGCCGAGGGGCGTGCCGAGGCGATCCGGGTGCCGGACCTGCCATGGCAGGCGATCGTGGGGGCGCCGGGCGCAGTTGACGCGGGCGCGGGGGTGTTCTAAAATGGTGCGTGTCCGCCCGGACCCCGCGCCGAGGTAGCTCAGTCGGTAGAGCAACGGACTGAAAATCCGTGTGTCGCCGGTTCGATTCCGGCCTGCGGCATTTTATTTTTTGGCCCCGTTCGGCAAGTTTCCCCGGGGCAAGACCAAAAAATTTCCTTCCTTTTTTTATCGCGGCCCAAGAAGCACCCCGTTATTCGATACATAGGGTTCGGCGCACAGGTTGCGGTTAAAACAACAGGGTCTCCGCTTTCCGGCCTTGAGCATTGAGCAGGCGTTTTCGATCCGGCGCCGGCGGGTCTCCGGTTGTCTGGTTGCGCTTATCCAGCGGATCCAGTCCCACCGCGCGATTGGCGTGATATCCATCCAGAGGGTGCGCGCCCGTGGGTCGGCCGCAAGAGCGCTCTTAAAATCCGCCGGCACCTTGGGTTCCGGCCAGTCCCGGGCCGGATCAAACACGAGCGTTACCGTGTTGCCCGTGTCTGCGCCTGCGGCTTCGCGCATGGTTTTGTTGATCTTGAACCAGTGGCTTCCATTTCCGTCCGGTTCGAGCGCAGCCTGAAAGCGGAACCCGTTTAGCTTTCCCTCAACCATGGTCATGCCTCGGGATGGAAGTTTGGCGCTTGCGCTCTTCGGCAGTCTAAGAAGGGTCCATGAGCCGATTTTGAACGGTTTGGCTTTGCAACGGATTGTCGGCATACTTACTTCAAATTGCGCTCAAAGAGCGTGGTAAAATTCCGCGTTAAATTTTTGCGTGCTCGTGCAAAACCTTTCCCAGGCGGCGCATCCCTTCGCGGATGTTGTCCGGCGTGGCGTTGGAAAAGTTGAGCCGCATCGTGTTTTCCCCGCCCCCCTCGGCAAAGAACGGCCCGCCGGGAATGTAGCTCACCTTCGCCTCAACGGCGATCGGCATAAGTTTTAAAGCCGATACCCCCTCCGGCAAAGTCGCCCAGAGGAAAAGCCCCCCTTCCGGGTGCGTCCAGGTAACGTGGGCCGGAAAATTCTCTTCCAGCGCGGAAAGCATGAGGTCCCGCCGTCGGGCATATTCCTTCTTGATTTTATCGATGTGCCTGTCGAGCGCGCCGTCTTTGGCGAACTCCGCAATGACGTACTGGCAGAAGGTGTTCGTGTGCAAATCCACCGCCTGCTTCACCTTCTCGAAAAATTTGTTAATCTCCGGCGGGGCGCAAATCCAGCCGATCCTAAGCCCCGGCGAAATCAACTTGGAAAAAGTGCCCAGTTGAATTACTCCATCGGGAGCCATGGAGGCAAGCGACGGAAGGGTCTGTCCCGAATAGCGCAGCTCCACGTACGGGTTGTCCTCCACGATGGGCACGTTGTGCCGCGCCGCAATCTCGACCAACTGCACCCGCCGCCGGTAGGAAAGCGTCCGCCCGGAGGGGTTTTGAAAATTCGGGACGACGTAGATGAGCCGCGGCGAATATTTTTTGATGGCCTCTTCGAGCCGGTCAACGACCAGTCCTTCCTCATCCATCGGCAAGGGGCAGTACTTCGCGCCGTAAAAATTGAACGCCTGCAAAGCCCCCACGTAAGTCGGGCTTTCCAAAATGACATAGGAACCTTTTTCCAAAAAAAGCCGCCCGATTAAATCCAGCCCCTGCTGGCTGCCGCCGGTCACGAAGATGTTGTCCACCTTGGTCGGATGGTCGTTGGCCGAAACGCGCGCCGCCAAAAACTCCCGCATAAGCGGCACCCCCATCGAAAGGGAGTACTGCAGCGAATCGGCCGGGTGTTTTTTCAAAACCGCCAAACAGGCCGCCGCCAGTTCGTCGGTCGGAAAAAGTTCCGAGGCCGGCAGCCCTCCGCCGAAGGAAATCACGCCGGGGATTAAACTGACCTTGAGCATTTCCCGGATGATGGAAATTTCCAACTCCACCGCCGGGCGGCTCTTGGCCCATTTCGTCCAGTCAAACGCTCTTCCTACGTCTGCTTCCAAGGTTTTCATAACTCCCCCACGATTCCGAACCGGTGGGCCGACCCCAAATCCGACTGATACGGCACAAAGGCGTAATCCAGCCGAAAGTTCCGGTACGCAATTCCCAGCCCGGCCGAAAAGTTTTTCTCGTCATGGCCGGTTTGATACCCGGCCCGCAAAGTCAGGTTGCGGATGCTCCGCTCCACCCCCCACCCCGTTTTCGCCCCGTCCCCCCGCGGAAAAAGAATGTCGGAGGCAAAAAGAAACTCCCGCCAGACAAAGCTCCCCCCGGTTCGAAACGAAAGCGGCAGCCGGGACGGCTCGGAAACCAGCGTAAAATCCGGCCCGACATTCAGAATCGAAGCGCCGAAAGCCAGCCGCCCGTTCATCCGGTAAAAAACCCCCAAATCCATCCCCGAGCCGAAATTGTCGTACGCCTCCAGTTTTTGATACAAAATCTTGCCGGAAACCCCGGCGGAAAACGAAGGGGTCGCGGCATAGGCGAAGGAAGCGGAAAGCGCCGCCTCGTTTTCCGAAAAAGTGCCGAGCGGCTGCGAGCTGGGGCTCTGCCGCAGTTCCAAATCCCCGATGTGCCGGAAATTGAGGGAAGCTCCCACCCCCCATTTCGGCTGCTTGATACCGAAGGAAAGGTACGTGTGGTCGGTTCCCTGGATGAAAAAATTCTCCTGCGCCGAAAACGTGCTCCCCTTGGTGCTCAAAAGCAAAGCCGGGTTCCAGAAAGCGGAGGAAACATCCCCCCCGACCGCCGTCATCGCCTCGCCGAGCGAAGCCCCCCGTGCGGAGGGGGAAACGCTCAAAAAAGTAAAGGCCACCGGTGAGGCGGCCTTGGTCAAACTTGCCGTGCTGAAACAAAAGAAACAGAAAAAGAAAGCCCGTTTCATCTTCTATAAGTTAAGCATCAAAACTCAAATTGCAAACTGAAAAGGTGGTCCCCCCGCTCGGAAATCGCCGAGGCCTTGAAAGCGTAATCCAGCCGCACCGCCTGCTTGGGGCTGATTGGTTGGCGGATGCCGGCGCCGAAGGAAAGTTGCCCGTGGCTGTACCCCGTCCGCACGGCCAGAATTTTTCGGAAGGTGTACTCCCCCCCGGCGTGGAAAAACGCCTTCTGCTTGCTGTTTTTCTCCACGTCCAAAGCGACCAAAAGCCGCTCCCGCCAAAGATAGGAAGCCCCGGCCCGAAAATTCAAGGGGAGCGTGTCCGTGGTGGTGTTCCCCGGGCTGCCGAACTGCCCGTAGTATTTGTTGGAGTTGAACTGCAGCCGGGCAAAAATGTTCTCCACCGCCCCGCCGACCTTCAGCCCCCCCAGGGGGATGGTGGTGCTCCCCATCTGGATGTCCTTGAAGCGGTACTGCGTCCCCAAATCAAACGACAGCGAGTAGGCCGAAACCCCCGCCACCACTTTTTGCAAATATTCGATGTTCGCCCCCAGCGAAAACCGCTTGGTAAACCGCTTGGAAAAATTGAACCCGAACAGGTTTTGGTGGTCGGAGAGCTCCCCGATCGGTTGGCCGATGTCGTCCCGCCCCATAATATCCCCGATGGAGGAATGCACCCAGAAAAACCCGATTCCCGCCTCTCGGCGTAGGGGAAAGATGAGCGATAGATACCCCTGTTTCCGGTCGAACTCCAAAACCCGGTAGCTGGCGGAAAACATCCGCTTCTCTATCCAGGCCGCCCCCCCCGGGTTGAAAAAGGGGGACGACCCGTCGTCCGCGACGGCCGCAAACGCCTCCCCCAAGGCGACCGCCCGCGCCCCCAACCCGATCCGCAGTTCCGACCCGGCATACCCTCCGTCCTGGGCCGATACGGCGGCCGGCAATATCGCAAGCGAAAACAAAGCGAAAATGCCCGGCTTCATTTCAAAACCACCAGCTTTCCCCATTTCTTTTTCCCGCCAAAGTCGATGCGGAAAAAGTAGGTGCCGTTCGCCACCACGTCCCCTTTTTCGTTCCTCCCGTCCCAGCTGTCCGTGTCATATTGCACCCCGCCCTGCCGGGGGGCGTTTTCGATGACGGTTTTCACCCGCCGCATCGCAAAATCAAAAATCTCAATGGTTACGTTGGAATTTTGCGCCGGCCGGTAATGGAACCGGCAAATTCCCAATTCCCGTTGTGGCGAAAACGGCACCGGCGCGACATACAGATCCGCCCCGGCCGTCCCCGGGCCCGTACCGGTTGAGAGAAACCGCCGGAAAATTCTCCAGTCCTGGCCGTTGTTGAAGGTAACCGCCGCCCCATCCGTACTGCCGACCCAGATGGTATCCGGCCCGGTTTGCCGGACGGAAAGAATTTCCACCGCAGAGGAAAAGGAAGTCGGCGCTCCGGAATAGGCATCCACCCCGGCAATCGGAACGGCCTGCCAGCTTTGTCCCATATCCGGGCTGCGCAAAAGTCCGGAAGAGGTTGCCACCCAGACTGTATCTCCCCAAAAAGCAAAATTCCAGGCCAGCGTATCCAGAAAACGGACGTTCCAGGTCGCCCCGTCATCCAAGCTCCAGGCCACCCCGCTCCGCTCCCCGGCTAAATCGGTGACGTGCGACCCGACCCAGACCGCCTTGTTTGCGCCGCTTTTCTGCACCCCCAATACCACGCCAAAGTTCCCCGGCACCGTGGGGTTGGTCAAACTGAAAAAGTAGCGTTTGACTTGGTGCGCCTCCTCTTTTTCGGTGCGGAAAACCCCCCAATTTTGCCCCGAATCGGCGGTGGTAAACCCCGCCCCGTTGGTGGTCCCCGCCCAGACCGAATTTGAATCCGCCAAAAGCGCCCGCACGCTCCGCCGGGCTAAAGAAAGCTTGGTTACCGTGTCCCGCACCAAAATCGAAGTGAAATTTCCTCCGTTATTGCCGGAAAACAAAAGCGAATCAAAAACCCCCAGCCACAAGGCCGAATCCTGTAACACGATGCTGTAGGCCGGAATTCCGTTAAAGCGGTTCGCCCAGGTTTTTCCGGTGTCGATGGAACGGATGACCGAAAACCCTTCCGGAAAAGCGTCCGGATGGCCGATGGCCCAGAAGGTCAACGTGTCTTTGAACTTTCCCACCGCTACCCGCTCAACTCGGTTCCCTTTCAAGGTGTCCGTAATGCCAATGTTCGTATCCGCCAGCATATAGGTGATTGAGGAAAAACTGTCCGGCCGGGTGCTGAAGTTTGGAAATATCATGGTGGCCAGCCCGAAGCGCGTCCCGCCCAAAAGCACGAGTGTGTCGTTGTTGGGACCGAAGGGTGCCACCGAAAGAAATTGCTGTTTCTTCAGTGTCGCGGAACTGTCGGTGGCCGTGCTGGCCAAAAGTACGCTCTGCCAGTTTTGTCCCCCGTCCGTGCTGTACTGAAGCCCGGCCGCGTCACAGGCAGCGTACAAGGTCGTGCCGACCCGGATAATCTGCCGCACCACCCGGCCCGTGCCGATAAAGCCGGGACTGGTCAAAAACCAGCTCGCGCCTCCGTTCGTGGAGCGGAAAAGTCCCGCTCCGTCCCGCAAGCTGTCGTCGTCCGTGAAAGCCGCTAAAATCTGGCTGCCGTCGGCATACAGGGCGGAGGAAGCCCCCGCGCCGGGAAACAGAATTTTATCCAGGCTGACAAAGCTTTTGCCCGTATCCGGTGAATAGGAAAGCCCGTCCGCCGTGCCGAACCAGTGGCGTATCCCGTCGAACGCAATGTCGAAAATCCGGTTGTCGGCCAGTTCCAGCCGGCGAGGGAGGTAGGTGAATTTGTTCAGCCCCGCCGCCGACCCGGCCCAGACCACGATGGTGTCGTTCGTGCGGAAGGTGTCCGCCGCCACGGAAAAAAACCGGTTGTTCCGGTTGATGAAACTCTGCGTCTCGAAATCAAACTTAGCCAGCGAATCCGGAAAGGCGTTTATCCAGCTCGCCCCGCCGTCCGTGGAGCGGACCAGACCGCCGAAAAAGGAGGCCGCCCAGACCGCCGAATCGGAAAAGGATAAATCGAACGCCAGCATCCCCGCCCCGGAATCCTGGTCGGGGGTATAGTGGTTCCAAGTGACACCCTTATCCCTCGTTACGGCAAAGCCGGTTCCGAAGGGAACCGACTGAAATCCCTCCGTCTCGTTGCCAAAAACCCGGGTGAAGGAAGTCGCCGCCCAGAGCGTATCGCCCCATACCCCGAGCGCCGCTATTTCATTGGAAAGCAGATCCCCGGTGTTGTCCCGGTCGAAATTCTGCCAGGTAATGCCGTTGTCCGTGGTGTAGGCAATTCCCCGCTCCGTCGCCAGCCAGACCCCGCTCGAAGTGGCCACGATTTCCACGATGCTGTTCCCCGCAATGCGCGTGGAGTCAAAAAGCTGAATCGTGCGCGGGACGGCCGAAAGCTCGGCGGCGAAAAGGAAAAAAAATCCCGCCGCCAGCGCTTTTGTGGAGAGGTTTTTTCTCAAGCCAAAGGTCGTTGAAAGAAGCCGCCTAAACGGAAAACCGGCTTCAGTTGATTAAATTCGCCAGCCGCCCCCAGCGCACCCGCGAGGGGAGATGGAACAAGTCGTACGCCAGAACCGTCCCGACCGTCCAGGGTTTGGCAAAGTTGATTTCCGGGTCTCCGTCCGAGCGCTCCCACGACCAGTGGATGACCAAGGCCTTCCCCATCACCAGTTCCCTCGGCACCGGTCCCCAAAAGCGGGAATCAAAGCTGTTGTCCCGGTTGTCCCCCATCACAAAAAGCCCCCCCTTCGGCACCCGGTACGGCCCGAAGTTGTCCCGGTTGTAGGCCGTGCTCCCGTCGAACTGGTTGAAGGAAAAAGGGGCGTAGGCCCCTCCCGGATAGTGCGGCAAAATCGGCCCGGGGTCGGTTTTCCCTTCGGGCGGCAGCGAGACCGGCTTGCCGTCCACATAAACCCGCTTGTTGACGATTTCCACCGTCTGCCCTTCCGTGGCAATCAGCCGCTTGATGTAGTTGGTCTTGCCGTCGCCGGGATACTTGAAGATGATGACGTCCCCCGGCACCGGCTCCCGCAGGGCAGGGAGATGATACGGCAGAAGCGGCAGCTTGGCGCCGTACAAAAACTTGTTGGCCAGAAGAAAATCCCCCACCAAAAGCGTATTCTCCATCGAGCCGGAGGGGATTTTGTACGCCTCCACGAGCGTGGTTTTTATGACCAGGGCCAGAACGATGGCGATGGCCAACGATTTAATCCAGTCCCAGACCCCGTACCAGAAACGGTCCGCTTTGGACTGCTCTTTTTTTCCTTCGTACCCTTTGCTCATAACGCTCCTTGGCTCATCTATTTTTTATACGTAAAGTTTTGGCGTAAAGCTTCACTGAAAAAGCCGCATCACGTCGTTGTAAGTTACGAAAACAATGAGCAAAAGTAAAAGCCCGAACCCGATTTGGGTGACGATGGCCCGTGCCTTGACCGAAATCGGCCGCCGGATGATCCCCTCGATCGCCAAAAACAAAAGATGCCCTCCGTCCAAGGCCGGGATGGGAAACAAATTTAAGAGGGCCAGATTGACGGATAAAAGAGCGGTGAAGAACAAAAGCGACGAAAACCCCCGGCTGGCCTCCTGCCCGGCGATTTTGGAAATGAACACCGGCCCCCCCACCGACTTGAGCGAAAACTCCCGGGTGAAAAGCCCTTTAACGAAACGGACAACTTGGCCGGTAAAGGCCACGGTGGTGATTCCCGCCCGCTCCCCGGCGGTGAAAAACCCGACCGGCTTGCGCGAAAACGCCTGCTGGATGCCCACCCGCCCCACGAAGATTTTTTCCCCTTTTTCGTTGTAGCTTTCCTCCTTCATTGTAACGAGGGTTTTACGGAGGGTGTCGTTTCCGGAAACCCAGGCCAGCTCAACCGCCTGCCCGGGAAGGGAATAAATCTTTTCCGCCAGCGAGTCGAACCGCCCGATTCGCTCCCCGTTCAGGGAAAAAATAATGTCCCCCGGCTTGATGCCCGCACGCTCCGCCGGGCTGCCGGGCGCCACCGTGCCGATGACGATTTTGCTTTTGTCGATTTCCACATCCCCGCTGACGTAGAAAACCCCCCAGAGCAACAGAAAGGCGGTAAGGAAATTCATCAACGGCCCGGCGGCGAAAATGATTGCCTTCACCCAGGCCGGCTTGACCTGCAAGCTGTACGGCTGGTTGCTTTCTTCCTCGTCCAAGGACTCCCCGGCCAGCTTGACGTATCCGCCGAGCGGGAGCCAGGAAATCATATATTCCGTCTCCCCGATTTTCTTCCCGATAAGCTTGGGCGGAAAGCCAAGCGAAAACCGCTCCACCCGCACCCCTGCCCGCTTGGCCGCCAAAAAATGCCCCAGCTCGTGGACGAATACCAAAAGTCCCAAAACAAAAATGGTCGCTAAAAGGGTTGTCATGCGTTCACTTTTACTCTATCGGATATAAACGAATGCGCCCACCGCTCGGTTCCCTCGATTTCCTCCACCGTGGGGGATTCAATCGGCCTATGCGCCTGCAAGGTCTCTTCAACCAGTTCAAAAATCTCGCCGAAGCTGATTTTCTCTTCCAGATACAGCCCAACGGCGCACTCATCCGCCGCCGCCAGCGCCGCCGGCGCCGTCCCGCCCATTTGCAAAGCGCGATACGCCATTTTTACGGAAGGAAACTTATCGTGGTCGATCGGCGCAAAATTCAATTGGCCAAAGCTCATCGGTCCGAAGGAAACAGATGGGTTTTCCCATCGCTCTGGATACGATAAAGCATACTGTATTGGAATACGCATATCCGGCGGCCCCAGTTGCGCGACAGTCGAGCGGTCGGCGAATTCTACCAACGAATGGACAATGGATTGGGGATGAACGACCACCTCAATCTGCTCCGGCGCCAAACCAAAAAGGAAGTGCGCCTCGATGACTTCCAAGGCCTTGTTGAAAAGCGTGGCCGAATCGATGGTGATTTTCTTCCCCATGGTCCATGTGGGGTGCTTCAGGGCTTCCGACGGACGGGCGGCCAGCATCTTCTCCTTCGGCCAAGAGAAAAACGGCCCGCCCGAGGCGGTCAAAAAAACCCGCCGCACTTCCTTGCCTTTTCCGGCCAACAGACATTGAAAGAGGGCTGAATGCTCGGAATCTATTGGAACCAACTCCCCCTTGCCCCGTTCCCTGGCCGCCAAAACCAGCCCTCCCCCCATCACCAACGCCTCCTTGTTCGCCAGGCAAAGCCGTTTCCCCGCTTCCAAAGCGGCAAGGGAGGGCCGCAGCCCGAGCGAACCGACCAGTCCGTTGACCACCGTGTCTGCTTCCGGAAGCGAAGTGAGCCGGCAAAGTCCGTCGATGCCGCTCCAAACCTCCACCCCTGAAAAACCAAAACGGCGGAACTCCTCCGCCGTTTTTTCGTCCTTCAGGACGACTTTTTTGACGCCGAACGCTCGCGCCTGCTCGGCCAGAAGTGTAAGATTCCCTCCGGCCGCAAGTCCGCAAACCCGAGTTTTATCGGGGAAACGCGAAGCCACCTCCAGGGTTTGTGTCCCGATGGAGCCGGTGGCCCCCAGAACCGCTATGGACCTCACTTCTTTTGATACGCCCGCTTGATATGAATCGGTGAAAGCGGCTTGTCCATCCCGTCCCGCGGCACGGTGGAGATTTTGACCGCCACCTCCGCGCCGGAAATCGCCTGTCCAAAGGCCGCGTACTGCCCGTCCAGGTGCGGGGCGGCCGCCACGCAGATGAAAAACTGGCTCCCGGCCGAGTTCGGGTCCGCCGTGCGGGCCATCGAAAGCGTCCCCAAAACATGCTTGCGCGCTCCGAATTCCCCCTTGATGGTCCAGCCCGGCCCGCCCGATCCGTTCCCCTTCGGGTCCCCCCCTTGGATCATGAAACCGGGAATCACCCGGTGAAAAATCAGGCCGTCGTAAAATTTTTGGTTCACCAGTTTCAAAAAGTTTTCCACCGTAACCGGCGCTTCCTTGGGAAAGAGTTCCAGAACGATGGTGCCGGAATCGGTCTCCAAAATCACTTGGGGGTTGGCCGTATCCGAGGGCATGGCGGCCTCCGGTGCGGGTTTGCTCTCTGGGGTTTGCACTTCGGCGGTCGCCTCCATCTTCTGTTCGGTTTTTTGCTCCTCTTTTTTGCAGCCGGCGAAAATCGCCGCGGCCGCCAGAACGGTCAAAAGAATCGTCTTCATGCTGCCTCCATTTGGTTGAAAATTTTCCTATGCCGCCGCATTGGCGGATAGCATTGCCTCTTGCACCACCGCCAGCCGGTTTTCCGCCCGTTTGAGTGAGGCGGTTGCCCGGGGAATGTCGATCCCCTCTTTTTTGGCCAGCCGCTGGCGCGCTTTTTCCGCCGCCCGTTCCGCCCGCTGCCGGTCGATTTCGTTCGGGAACTCGATGGAATCGGCCAAAAGGATGACCCCTTTTTTGGAAACCTCCAAAAATCCGCCGGAAAGCGCTGCCAAAAAGTTTTTGCCTGAAGCATCACGAAAAGTCAGTTTGCCCGTGGCCAGCGGGGTCAAAAGCGGCGCATGCCCGGTCAAAACCCCCAAATATCCGGCCATTCCCGGAGCGGTCAAGGATGCAACCTCCCCTTCATAAAAAACCCGGTCCGGCGTCACAATCGAAAGTTGATACATTCTAATTTGTCATTCCGAGCGAAGCGAGGAATCTGGGCGGGGAGGGGGAAAAAAATCCCCTGACCCCAAATTTCTCTATTAGACCGCCCCCGCCTTTAATTTCTCCGCCTTTTCGTACACTTCCTCGATCGGCCCGACCATGTAGAATGCCTGCTCTGGAATCTCGTCCATCTTCCCGTCCACAATCATCTGGAACCCCCGCACGGTGTCCTCCACTTTTACGTATTTCCCCGGCTGCCCGGTGAACGCCTCCGCCACGAAGAACGGCTGCGATAGGAAGCGCTGGATTTTCCGCGCCCGCGCCACGGTGATTTTATCCTCTTCCGAAAGCTCGTCCATCCCCAAAATGGCGATGATATCCTGCAAATCCTTGTAGCGCTGCAAAATCTTCTGCACCTGCCGCGCCACATTATAATGGTTCTCCCCGATTACATTCGGGTCCAGAATGCGCGAAGTCGAAGCGAGCGGGTCCACGGCGGGATAAAGCCCCAGTTCCGCAATCTGCCGCGAAAGCACGGTGGTGGCGTCCAAATGGGAGAAGGTGGTGGCCGGCGCCGGGTCGGTCAAATCATCCGCCGGCACGTAAATCGCCTGCACGGAGGTAATCGAGCCGGTCTTGGTGGAGGTGATTCGCTCCTGCAAAGCCCCCATTTCGGTACCCAAAGTCGGTTGATACCCGACGGCGGAGGGCATCCGGCCCAAAAGCGCGGATACTTCCGAACCCGCCTGCACAAAGCGGAAAATGTTGTCAATGAAAAGCAAAACGTCCTGCCCGGCTTCATCCCGGAAGTATTCGGCCATAGTGAGGCCTGTCAAGCCGACCCGCAGCCGCGCCCCCGGCGGTTCGTTCATCTGCCCGAAGACGAGCGCCGTCTTTTTCAAAACGCCCGATTCCTTCATCTCCAGCCACAAATCGTTCCCCTCGCGGGTTCGCTCCCCCACGCCGGAGAATACCGAGCAGCCGCCGTGCTGCGTGGCGATGTTCCGGATGAGTTCTTGGATGATTACGGTCTTGCCGACTCCGGCGCCGCCGAAAAGACCGACTTTCCCCCCCTTGGCGTACGGCTCGAGCAAATCGATGACCTTGATGCCGGTCTCGAACATCGTTGCCTTGGTTTCCTGCTCGGAAAGGGGCGGCGCCGGGCGGTGAATCGGATACTTTTTGGCCGAATCCGGAATCGGTCCGATGTCGTCCAGCGGCTGCCCCAAAAGATTGAAAAGCCGGCCCAAGGTCACTTCGCCGACCGGCACCGAAATCGGCGCGCCGGTGTCGTAGGCGGTCATTCCCCGAACCAAACCGTCTGTGGAAGCCAAGGCCACGCAGCGCACCAAATTATCCCCGACGTGCGAGGCCGCCTCCACGGTCAAATCAATCCCGTGCGCCGGGTCTTCGATTTTGATGGCGTTCAAAATGTTCGGAAGCTGGTCGGAAGGAAACTCCAAATCCACCGTCGGGCCGATCACCTGCACCACTTTTCCGAGGGCGCCGGCCTTTTTGCCGTCCGCCTTTCCCGTTTTTCCCGTCTTTTCCGTTTTCACCATCGTCTCTTCAACTGCATCCGCCATTGCCTTCTCCTCGAATTAAAAATTTAAACCAATATAACCCTGTTTTTCTTCCACCGCTACTGTAAAGCTTCCGCCCCGCCGACCACTTCCAAAATTTCTTTGGTTATCGAGGCCTGGCGCGCTTTGTTGCGAACCAACGTGAGATGATCGATCATCTCCCCCGCGTTTCGTGTCGCTCCTCCCATCGAAATCATCCGCGAACCGTGTTCGGAGGCGAACGATTCGGCCAAGGCCAGAACGACCCGCGTCAAACAGAACCGGGGAACAAGATGCTGAAAAATCTCCGCCGGAGAGGGCTCGAAGATGTAATCCCCGGAAACCTCCCCCTTTTTCTCCGGCACGAGCGGCAAAAACGGCGCCAGATGCACCCGGTAGGTGCTGGTGGATAAAAAGCGCGTGTATAGGAGAACGATTTGATCCACCTCTTTGTTTTCGTACGCCTTCATCAATTCCGTGGCGAGTGTTTTCGCCTTGGCGAAATTCAGATTCCCGCCGAAATCGGTAAAAACCTTCCGCACGTTCCACTTCCGCTTTTTGTAGAAGTCGAACGCTTTTTTGCCGACCAAAACCAGCTCGCAGTTCTCCGGATTGTAATCCTTCAGAAAAACCTCCGCGCGGCGGATGACGTTGGCGTTGTACGACCCGCAGAGCCCCCGGTCGGAGGCGATCGCCACCAGAACGGTTTTTTTGACCGGCCGGACTTCCAAAAGCGGATGGGAAACCTCCGCCGCCGCTCCGGAGAGGTTTTTCAAAATCTCCTCCGCCTTCTCGCCGTACGGCCGCGCCTGCGCCAATCGGCCTTGAGCGCGACGCAGCTTGGCCGCCGCCACCATCTCCATCGCCTTGGTGATCTGCTGGGTGGAGGAAACCGACCGAATCCGCCTTCTTATGTCCCGTATCGACTGCATTTCCCGACCTGCGTTCTCCGCTCTACGACCTACTTAAGCCCCGCCTTGAACCGGTCGTGAAATTTCTTGGCCGCCTCGTCCAGTTTTGCCTCCGTCGCCTTGTCCATATCCTTGGTGCGGGCGATGGTGTGCACCACGTCCGGGTATTCCTTTTCCATGAAGGGATAAAACTCCTGCTCGAACCGCTTGACCGTTTCGAGCGGCAAATCATCCAGATACCCGTGCGTGGCTACGAAAATAATCATCACCTGCCGCTCGATGGGAAACGGCTCGTATTGTCCCTGTTTCAAAATCTCGACGGTGCGTTCCCCGCGGGTCAATTGCGCCCTCGTCGCCTCATCCAGATCGGAGCCGAACTGGGCAAACGCCGCCAGCTCCCGGTACTGGGCCAAGTCGAGACGCAAACGCCCGGCCACTCTCCGCATCGCCTTGGTTTGCGCCTTGCCGCCGACGCGCGAAACGGAGATCCCCACGTTGATGGCCGGCCGGATCCCGGCGTAAAACAAATCCGACTCCAGAAATATCTGCCCGTCGGTGATGGAAATCACGTTGGTGGGAATGTAGGCCGAAACGTCCCCCGCCTGCGTCTCGATGACCGGCAAAGCGGTGAGCGACCCGCCTCCTTTTTCATCCGAAAGTTTTACTGCACGCTCCAAAAGGCGGGAGTGCAGATAGAAAACGTCCCCTGGATACGCCTCCCGTCCCGGCGGTCGGCGGAGCAAAAGCGAAAGCTGCCGGTACGCCTGGGCATGCTTGGACAAATCGTCGTAAATCACTAAGGCATCCCGCCCGGTGTAGCAGTACTCCTCACCGATGGCGCATCCCGCGTAGGGGGCGATGTACTGCAAAGGCGCTGGGTCGGTGGCCGAGGCGACCACTACGGTCGTGTAATCCATCGCCCCGTTGTCGGAAAGCGTTTTCACCACCTGCGCCACGGTGGAGGATTTCTGGCCCACGGCGACGTAAATGCAGAACAGATTTTTCCCTTTTTGGTTGATGATGGTGTCAATGGCGACCGCCGTTTTGCCGGTCTGCCGGTCCCCGATGATAAGCTCCCGCTGGCCCCGCCCGATCGGAATCATGGAATCGATCGCCTTGAGCCCGGTCTGCACCGGCTGGTTCACCGGCTGCCGCTCGGTAACCCCCGCGGCCCGCCCTTCCAAAGGACGAAACTTATCGGTGACGATGGGCCCCTTGCCGTCCAACGGCTGCCCGAGCGCGTTCACCACCCGCCCGCACATCACGTCGCCGACCGGAACCTGGGCGATTTTTCCCGTGCGGCGGACGGAATCCCCTTCCTTGATTTGCTGGTCGGAGCCGAAAATCGCCACCCCGCAGTTGTCCTGCTCCAGGTTCAAAACCATCCCCACGATGTCGTGGGGAAAGGTCACCAGCTCGCTCATCATCACGTTCTCCAGCCCCCACACCCGGGCGATCCCGTCGCCGACTTGGAGAATGGTTCCCACCTCCTCCATCTCCAGCCGGGTCTGATACTGGCTGATTTCCTTCTGCAGAATCGAACTTACTTCTTCCGGCTTTATCGCCATCTTTATCTCACCTCCATCATCAAATTCACTTTAATTGTACGGGCAATTCACGAATTGCCCTGCTACAGCTTGCACTACTTCAACACTACCGCGTAGGGGCAACTGGCGATCGCCCGCTCCGATCTGCGCGCTACGATCTACTGCCTACGCAACTTTTACAGCCAGCAGCTGCTCTTTCAACTCATTTAGCCGCTGCCGCACGCTCCCGTCGATGATTTGGTCTTTCAAAATCACGACCATCCCCCCCAAAAGCTCCGGCTTCACCTCCGGCAAAAGCAAAATTTTCCGCCCGGTCTTCTTTTCCAGCTTGGTCTTCAACGCCTCGGCCTCTTTCGAGCCAAGCGCCACCGCCGTCTGCACCCGCGCCCGCATGATTCCCTTGGCCTCCTCGGCAAGGAGGATGAAGTTTTCCGCTATCTGCGGAAAATAGCCAATCCGCCCCTTGTCGATTAAAAGCCCGAAGAACCCCAGCCAGACCGGCTCCACCTTTCCCGCAAAGAAACGTTCCAGAAACTCCTTTTTTTCCTCGGTCAAAAGATGCGGCGCCAAAAGCAGGCGTGAAAAGGAGGGCTCCTTTCGCCAGATTTCCAAAAAATGCTTCGCTTCGTCGAAGTAGATGTCCAGCTTGCCGCCCGCCGCACGGAAAAGCGCCACGGCATACCGCCGGGCAATCCGCTCCTCGCCGACTTTTCTCATACCTGCTCAATCCGGGTCAAGTACTCGTCCACCAGCCGCCGGTGCCCCGGCTCGTCCAGTTTCTGGGAGATGATTTTCTCCGTCGCCGTCAAGCTGATGGCGACCATGTCCTCTTTCAACTGGACTTTCGCCTTGGCGATTTCCCGCTGAATTTCCGCCTGGGAACGGGTGACCAGCTCCCGCCCCTCCTTGCGCGCCTCCTCCTTGATTTCCGCCGCGATTTTCTGCGCCTCGGCAACCGCCTCGGTGATTTTGGCCCGCGCCAAAGCGTCAATCTCCTTCAGCTTCGCTTCGTAGGAGGAGAGGAGCTGATTCGCCTCTTCCTTTTTCTGGGCGGCCGCCTCGAACTCCGATTTGATTTTCTGCCGCCGCTCTTCGAGAAGCGTTAAAATCGGCTTCCAAGCAAACCGCTTCAAAACCCAGAGGACGATGAGGAACCCGACGATCTGGGTTAGGACCTGTTGCCAGACTAAGTTCATCTTAGCCGACCGGGACGATGGCCGAGCGCATCATAAAGAACACGATGAGCGCGTAGATGGTGAGCGCTTCGCAAAGCCCCGCCCCTACAATCATGGCGGTCAAAATCTTGCCGTACGCCTCCGGCTGCCGGCCGATCGCTTCCAAGGCGCCTTGAACCGCGCGCCCCAAGCCCAGCCCGGAGCCGATGGCCGCCACGCCGATGGCCAAAGGCAGCGCGAACGCTAATGCTACGTGATAATCCATTTCTCCTCCTTTTTTTGTTTAATGTTCAACTTCCCCGTGCGGCAGCACGAGCGAAAAGTAAACGGTCGAAAGCAAAGTGAAAACCAAGGCCTGAATGGTGGAAGTTAAAAGGGCCATAAAAAGAAACGGCACTTGCAGGGGAACGCCGACCGGCAGAAAGCTGGTCAAGGCGATGCCCAGCCCCACGAAGGCGAAAATCAGAATATCCTCGCCCGTGATGTTTCCGAAAAGCCGGAACGCCAAACTCATCGGCTTGGCGATTTCGCCGACCAAATGCGCCGGCAAAATCAAAGGCACCATGGACCAGCCGACGGCTCCCTTTGGTTCCCCCATTAAATGATAGGCGTATTTCAAAGGCCCGAGCCGGGTGATGGCCGTGTACTGCACGTAGCAAAAAACGCAGATGGCCAAGGCCATCGTGATGTTCACGCCCGAAGGCCCGCCCGTGGGGGACATCAACCCGGGAATAAGCCCGAACAAGTTCATTAATAAGATGTAGAGGAAGAGTGTCCCCAAAAACGGCAGATACTTGCGCCCGTCCTTTCCCAAAATGCCGGTGACGATGCCGTCCAGCCCCTCCACGGCCAGCTCCAAGAGATTCTGAAGCCCCCCCGGAACCATCTCCCGCTTTCGGTACGCCAGATAAAAGGCGAGCGAAATGAGCCCGGCAACCACCCATGCGAAGAAGATGTTCTGGTATTCAATCAAAAACTTCCCGATTGCCGAGTGGGGATGGTGGCCGAAAATCAAAGTCAGAATATTGGGAAGCTCGCTCACTTCCTCTTCGTGCTTAACCGTTTCGTCTAAAAGGTTTAAAATCATCCTACCTGTCGCTTGTGATTTTTTTCTCTAACTCACCCAAAAAAATTATACCCGGAACGCCTCGCCCGAAATCAAGTTCCCCTCCTTATGCCATCTACGATTTTTGTGAGGGAGATCCGCTCCCGAACTGCCTAATTCCCCCTCTCTGCTTTGCGGAGAGGGGGTCAGGGGGTGAGGTGCATCTTTCTCATCCAGTTTCAAAAGCATCCGCCCCAACCCCTTTAAAATGATGACCGCAAACACGATCGAAAACCCCGCTACCAATCCCATCTTGGGAAGGTAATTCCAAGTCACCAGGAAAAACCCCACCCCGTACAAAAGTGGCAGCTTGATAAATATCGAGGCCAACGCGGTTGTCCAGTCAATCGGTCCTGTCCGCAAAAGCTGCTGCACCATAAACGCTAAAGCGAGCAGATTGAGAGAACTCCACCACCCACCCAAAAGAAAGGCCAACGCAAACGGAAATTGGTAATAAACCGAAAGAAACAAAAAAGCCACCGCCGACAAAACGGCGCTTAAAACCGTGACCCGTTTTATGAATTCCGGAACGATCATTTATTTTTCACCCAACCGAATTCTTAAAGTTGTGAGGGAGCTCCGCTCCCGAACCAACCTGTTTTAACTCCCCCTCTCTGTTTACGGAGAGGGGGCCGGGGGGTGAGGCGCATTTTGAATTCCGCTCACCTTTCCTCGCTTCGAACTGCTGCAAGAGGGCAGGGCTCACGAATCGCTTTTACTCCTCCCCGGCTCTCTTTGCCAGCTTGTACACTTCCCGTCCCGCCGCCACAAATCCGACTAAGATGCCGGCGTACGATAGCCAAGGGCCGGTGCCGATTTTCCCATCCAGAAAGTCCCCCAAAAACCATCCCAAAATCGGCCCGATGGCCAAAAGCGCCGGAATGGCGGCCAGATATCCGGCCCGGCGTAGTTCCTTCCATTTTTTGGGGCTTTTCTCCACGCGACCCCGGCTAAGCTCCGTAGTATAGGTTTTTGGAAATTCTTGTCAAGCCTTTTGTCCGTCCACCCTAAAATGGGCAATAACCGCCCCTCCAACAATTTTCCGAAATCTGCGTAATTTTTCCAGTGAGGGCAGTCCCGGCCAAAAACCGGGTAAATCACCGCATAGTCACGAACTAAAAGAGGAGGACAGAGATGTTTCAAAACGGGATTAATGCACCCCTGCTCTTGGGTCCACGGCACGGCTATTTAAAACCGAAGCGTGTGGGCATTTCAAGTTTGGCCGTTTGTCTTCTCCTCTGCCTTCTCTGTTTTTTGGGTCCGAACGCCAAAGCCCAAGTGGATACCGCCTGGAGTGAAAATTACGACGGTCCGGCTTTGGTGGACGATTATCCTAATGCGCTCGCCGTGGACGCTTCCGGCAATGTCTACGTCACCGGCGGCAGCAATGCCTCCGGCTCAGGCACGGACATCGCCACAATAAAATATGATCCGAGCGGAAACGAGTTGTGGGCCGCCCGCTACAGTTTTTCAAGCGCCGTTGACCAGGGGGACGCCGTCGCTGTGGACGGCGCTGGCAATGTCTATGTAGCTGGCCAGAGCGTCGGCTTCGGCACTTGCTCGGATTTTGTAACCATCAAATACAACTCTTCCGGGGATACCCTCTGGGTGAGGCGGCATAACAGCGGCGGGGCCAACTGTGACCTGCCTAAGGGAATAGGGTTGGATGCCTCCGGCAACGTCTATGTCGCCGGAACCGGTGGTGGGGATTTTCTCATCATCAAATACGACTCGAATGGCAACCTGCTCTGGACACGGAGCTATAATGGGCCTGGAAACAGTTTGGACGAGGCGGCGGAACTGGCGATGGATGGAGCCGGTAACGCGTATGTCTGCGGTTGGGGCTATAATGTTGGCTCGAATATCGACTATACCACGGTCAAATACCTCCCCAACGGCGATACCGCTTGGGTGCGCCATTACAACGGAACCGGAAACAGCACGGACCAGGCCAAAGCCATCGCCGTCAGTGCGTCGGGCGATGTATACGTAACCGGCCAGAGCATCGGCTCCGGCACGGCTAACGATTTTGCCACCATTCGATATAACAGTACCGGCGACACGGTTTGGGTGCGCCGCTACCACAACGGCAACGATATCGGCATTGACCTGACCCTGGATGGGGCTGGCAACGCGTACGTGACCGGCCACGCGGATGCGGGCGGCTTTCCGGCCTACGAGGACTTCGCCACCATCAAGTATGACGCCGCGGGAAATCAAGAATGGGTAAACCTGTATAACAGCCCGGGGAACATTCCCCACGATTTTCCAACGGCGATAGCGGCGGACCCCGCCGGAAACGTCTACGTAACCGGAAGGGGGTACGTCGGGTTTCCCTTCAACGCCGCCGACGACTACACCACCCTTCGCTACAGCAACGCCGGGGTCCAGCAGTGGGTTGTTCGTTTCAACGGCAGCGGCAACGAAAACGACCGGCCGAGCGGCCTGGCCGTCGATGCCGTGGGCAATGTGTATGTAACCGGCGGAAGCAAAATTCCGGGCAACCTCTGGGATTACGTCACCATTAAATACAGCCAGAACCCGCACCTTTCGGTTACCCCTTCCTCTTTAAACTTCGGTTACGTGACGCCGGGAGATACGGCCGCGCTGGCCCTTACCGTTCTGAATTCCGGGGCCAAGGAATTAAACTTGGGCAGCATCATCGGGCCGAGCGCCCCCTTCTCCCTGATAACGGACGGCTGCTCCGGACAGAGCTTGTCTCCCTTCGACACTACCGATGACTGCCACCTTCTGGTTCGCTTCGCCCCCGCGGCCTTGGGTTCCGTTTTGGACAGCATCAAAATCCCCTCCAACGACCCGGCCCTGCCGCTGAAAACTCTTTACCTGCAGGGCATCGGCGGGGGAGATACCATTCTGATATTCTCTGTTTCGCCGGACGAGGTGATCACCGGCGATACCGCCACGTTGGAAATTACCGGCCAGCAGTTTTCCAGCGGCGCCTTGCGCGCCCTGACCTCCGATCCGGAGGTCTTTCTGGTCCGCTCGGAGAGCGGCCCGGGAAGAGATACGATCCTGGCCGATACGGTAAACTTGATTGATTCTACCCGGCTCAAAGCGTTTTTCAAATTCGAGGAAACGGACCTGGGCTGGTATGACTTGGTGGCTGAACGGGCCAACGGTGAGCGGTCCGAATACCCGCGCGGGGTGTATCTTTTGATCTCCTTGGTTCTGCCGGAACTCCGTTCGGTCGGCTTCAACGGCTTTTCCATCGGGGTGGAGCGCTTCGGCAAGCTGTTGTGCGAAAACGCCGGCTCGACCAAAGGATTTTTACTGTACCAGTTGAAGCCCCCCGCTCCCGGCGCCATAGAAGCCCGCTTGATGACTCTTACCGGCGACACCATCTGGTCCAGCCAAAGGGATTCCGCAGATACGGTGCGGGCTTGGGTAGTCCCCCTCGATGTCGCCCAATCCTATTGGCTGGCGGACGGCTGGAAAGTCAAACCGGAACGGGTGATTTTTCCCAAAATAGCCCCTCGCCGCTTGGATGACGACGAGTTTGTCATTTTCGGCTCCGGCCAGCAGGTGACGGTGGATGGCACCACCGGCGTGGCAAAAGATAAGCTCAAGGATTTGATTAAAGAGGTAATCATCGGCACGGCCTGCCAGTCGGTCGCCCAATACCTGACCGACCCCAGCAACGTTACCCTTTTGGAAAATGTCCTGCAGAATCTGGCCAATCAACTGGAACAGGCTCAGCAGGCCGCCACCCCCCAGGGAATTTTGAAGGAGGTGGCCAATCAGTTGAATCCCCTAAGCGGTTGGGTCGGCATAGTGGACGCGATGCGCAGCTGTTTGGAAACGATTGTCGGCGAGTTTATGCGCAACTGGGACCAAAAACGCTCGAACATGGCGGCCAGCATCTGCCAGTTGCAGGGGAATCAGCGGCTGGAGCAGATGGACCGCATCTTGCGCCGCAACGCCATCGGCCGCCGGGCGGTGGAGGATGCTTTGTTGAACTGTCAGTCCAAGGGCGTCCGCGGCTACTCCGGCGCCGTGCGCGGCTCTTGGGACCCGAACGATAAAACTTCCGCCGGCGCTTTCATTTTGGCCAAACTCCCCCAGGAAGATACGCTTCGCCCGGTCTACCCAATCCCGATTGCCGGCTTCGGCGATTCCATCCAGTACACCATTCTTTTCGAGAACAAGGCCCAGGCCACCGATTCGGCCGTGAACGTTTTCATCACCGACACGCTGGACACCAATCTGGATCTTTCCAGCTTGCGAATTGATTCTTCCTCCTTGCGAGGAAATTTCAGCTACAGCTTGAACGGGCAGGTTTTGACCGCCCAGTTTGCCAACATTATGCTGGCCCCCAACGTGGTGCCGCCGGAAGGGGAATGGTTCTTGAACTATTGGATTAAACCCAAACCGAATCTTCCGGTCCGCACCTTCCTTCGCAACCGGGCTTCCATCGTGTTCGATTTCAACCCCGCCATCCAGACGGGGGAAGTCGTGCATATGTTGTGTTCCGGGTTGGGGGATTTGAATGGCGACGTGAACTTTACACCGGCGGATGTCGTTTTGATGTTAACCTGCGTCTTCTTGGGGAGCGGCGACTGCGCTCACTGCTTCACGGACGTCAACTGCGATGGCAATCTTTCCCCGGCGGATATCGTGTTGGAGCTGAACAAAGTGTTCCTGGACAGCCCCCTCCCCTGTTAGCGGGCAAACCGCTGGAATCCCCAAACAAAAAACGAGGCCCGAACGGGCCTCGTTTTCGTTTTTTATCGCCGGAGGAAATTACTTGGTCGCGCCGGCGGTGGTATCCTGCATCACCGTGGTGTCCGGCATGGTCTGCGTGGTGGTGTCCGGCATCGTCTGCGCGGGCTGTTCCATCGCGGGCTCTTCCTGCTTCTTGCCGCAGCCGCCCACCAAAGCCAAGCACAAAAGCGAAATCATCAGTACAACAAAGAAACGCTTCATTCTAAAAGCTCACCTCCTCGATTAAGTTGCCTCCTGAAAAACACATTTTCCCGTCATCCTATCTTCTACCATTAAAGCAGGCCGGAAATATATCGGCCTCAAAACCGGCGTCAAGGGTTATTTTTGCCGCTCCCCAAAAAAGTTTTCCTTGACCTTTTGGGCGTTCTTTCTATTTATAGGCCTTCGAGGAGGACTTTTATGCTGTTGTTGGACAATCAAGTCTGGCAGTTGGTCACCGGTTCCGATTTCTTCTCCAAAATCATTTTGGCCATTTTGGTCTTCATGTCCGCGGTCTCCTGGGGGGTCATCGTAATCAAGCTGGGGCAGTTCAAGCGGGTGAAACTGGAGTCCGAACGCTTCCTGAACATCTTCCGCCGTCGCCGCAGTTTGTCGGAGGTGTACACCAACCTCTCCGGCATGCGCGGCACCCCCCTCTCCCGCATGCTGGAGTACGGGGCCAAGGATAGGGACGAGCTCTCCCGCCGCCACGCCTTGGGAAATCCGGTCGGCAACCCCCACCCCGCCAAGCTGGATGCCCCGGCGAAAAGCGAGGGGTACCTGACCAAGGACGACGTTGACACGATTGCCATAACCTTGAAGCGCGTCTCGCAGGAGGAGATCGCCAAGCTGGAAAAAAACGTCTCCTTTCTGGCCACCACCGGCAACAGCGCTCCGTTCTTCGGCCTGCTTGGAACCGTCTGGGGGGTGATGGATGCCTTTCTCTCGATTGGCATCCGCGGACAGGCCACCTTGGCCGTGGTCGCTCCCGGCATCGCCGCCGCCTTGATTGCCACCATCGTCGGGCTGGCCGCCGCAATTCCCGCCGTGATGGGGTATAACTATTGCAACAGCCGGTTGAAGGAGATAGCCGTGCAAACCGATAGTTTTGCCTTGGAACTTTTGACCGCCTTCTGGAAGGAAAGCGGCAAGTGAGCGTCAATCTGGAAAGCGGCGGCCGTTCCGATTACCGCCTGATGGCGGATATCAACGTTACCAATCTGGTAGACGTGGTGCTCGTGCTTTTGATAATATTTATGATTGCCGCCCCGATGCTCCAGTCCGGGATTGAGCTGAATCTGCCCAAGGCCGCCGCGGGAACCAAGGACGCCGCCACCGGCACGGTGGTCTCCATCACCGAAAAGCAGGCGATTTTCATCAACGACCAGTTCGTCTCCCTGGCCAAATTCGAAGGAAAGCTCGCCGGGCTCAAGCGGGCCGGAAAAACCAAAACGGTCTTTTTAAGGGCCGACCGGGACGTCCCCTACGGCTTCGTGGTGAATGTAATGGGGCGCATCCGCGCCTTGGGGATTGACCAGGTGGACTTGGTCACCGAACCGGAAAAGGTTAAGTGAAAAACCCCTATTTCATCTCCTTTCTCGTTCATTTTTTGTTGATTTTGACGCTCGCCTTTTGGCCCGCGCCCAAAAAACTGATTATTCCCCCTTCGCAAACGATTCAAATCCGCTTCCGCGCCGCCGCCCAGGCCGCCCTGCCGGAAGCCAAGGCCGAAGCCCAAATCCCGAAGCCGAAAAAAATTGAAAAGCCCGTCCCTCCCGGCCCCAAGCTGGTGGAGAAGTTGAAACCCCCTAAAAAAGAAACCCCCAAACAGCCGCCGAAGACGGAACAAAAAGAACAGGCCAAGCCGACGACTTCCCCCGCCCCCGCCAACACCCCCTTCGGCGAAACCGTTTTGGAAAATGCCAACTTCCCCTACAGCTACTACCTCGAGCAGATGCTGAACAAAATCGACCAGGCCTGGGAAAACCCGGTGCGCTCGGACCTGCCCCTCTCGACCGTGATTTATTTTCGGATTCAGAAGGACGGGAGCGTCACCGATTTGCAAATCGAGGCCCCCTCCGGCTTCGGCTCGTTTGACAACGCCTGCAAGAGGGCGATTTTAAGCTCCGACCCCTTCCCTCCCCTGCCGTCCGATTTCGCCGACTTGTATTTGGGAATCCATCTCGAATTCAAACAATAGGAAGCTGATATCGTTGAAAGGACTGCGATGAAAAAACTCCTTTTCCTTCTTCTTTTCTTGACGACGACCGTAAACGTATTCGCCCAAAGGCCGGACACCTCCATCCGCCTGACCTTGCAGCGCACCCCCACGGGGCAGGAGCCGTTCGCCATCGCCGTGGAGGATTTCAAGCCGGAGGACAAGCTGATTCCGGTGGAGGATTTGCACTATCTTTCCGCCCTGCCGAACATTATCAAAGACGACCTGGAATTCTCCCTCTTCTTCAACGTGGTGGATTTCGACTCCACCTACAAGCGCATCTTCGCCGTCTCCGACCCCACCTTTGACGACTGGTTCCGGGTCGGCGCCCGCTTCATTCTGCGCGGCGCCTTGAGTTTTCGCGCCAACGAGGTCTCCGCGCAGGTGAAGTTGATCGACGTCACCGCAAGGCGGGACGTGATGTCGAAGCGCTTCAAGACCGCCAAGGGGTTCGAGCGGCGGCTGGCCCACACGATTGCGGACGCCGTCATCTCGCAGTTGACCGGCCACAAGGGGGTCTCCTCCACCCAAATCGCCTTCGCCCGGCAGAACGGCAAAACCAAGGAGCTTTTCGTCTGCGACTACGACGGGCACAATCTCTACCAGCTGACTTTCGACAAATCCATAAACATCTCCCCCGCCTTCTCACCGGACGCCTCCCAGCTCATCTACACCAGCTACAAATCCGGCGCGCCCGATTTGTGGGCCTTCGACCTCTCCACCGGCAAGGCCCGCCCGGTCTCCACAAAGAAGGGGCTGAACGCCTCCGCCGTCTGGTCGCCGGATGGAAAAAGAATCGCCATCACCCTGACCATCGACGGGAATCCGGAGCTTTATTTAATTGAGCCCTCCGGCAAGGTGATTTCCCGCCTCACCTACAACGACGGGATTGACACGTCGCCGACTTTTTCGCCGGACGGCAAATACATCGCCTTTACAAGCGACCGTTCCGGCTCCCCGCAGATTTACGTGGCGGACGCCGACGGGCTGAACGTCACCCGGTTGACCTACGAGGGAACCTACAACGCCTCCCCGGACTGGTCCCCCAATCCCGCCAACCCCCTCATTGCCTACGTGGGAAGAACAACGGCCGACGAGCAGGGGGATTTCAACATCTGCGTCATTTCATCCACCGGCGGCCCGCGCCAGGTTTTGACCTCCACCGGCTTCAACGAGAACCCCCACTGGTCGCCGGACGGCTTCCACGTGGTTTTTTCCCGCAAGCAGGGGGGCACAAACGATATTTACACCGTCGCCTACGACGGCTCCGGCCTGCGCCAGGTTACGACGACGGGAAATTGCTCCAACCCCGTCTGGTCTCCAAGACCGATACAGTAATCCCGTCGTTGTTGACAAAAATGGCGGGGATTTGGTTGTGAATTTGGAAAGTTTGGGCGGAGGTGTAGCGGGAAATTTGAGAGGGCTGCAAAATCGGGGGGATTTTGCAGGGGAAAATGCAACCTCCCCTTAATCCCCTCCTTCGTAAGGAGGGGAGGAAAGACAACCTCTCCCTGACCCTCTCCTACAAGGAGAGGGGACAAGACGAAGCAGATTCCACTCC